>JAGXIP010000282.1 GCA_024635585.1 Saccharicrinis sp.
GGAATGAGCTAATTGGTTTGATCTTCATGTTCTTATAAAAAATTTCTGCCGATTCGGACTGAATCTGTATTTTTCCTTTAGTCATAGGTTTCCAAACACCATCTATTCTTACTTCTGGGTCTATCACAACCATAACTACCTTATCGTTTACAGCAAAAATGGAGGTGTTGCCTAAGCAATATAAATCCATCGTATTCCACTCGCCATGTGGTTTTTCGGGATCGCCGGGTTTAGAGCATCGCCCAGTTTCGCCACCATATTTTTTCCAACTAAATTCCAAGGTATCGGCCTTAGGAGTAAAGGTGTATTTATTCCCATTTTTTATAGCGGGTACTTTGGCTCTTACGGCACCAATGGTAATAAAATCGCCACAATCGGTTTCCTGAACCTCATATTCAAGACTGGTCATCCACACATTCCAGAAATCGGTATGTTCACCCACGCTATGAAAAAGGATACCGCTGTTTCGTTTTTCGTTTAAACGAGGTTCCCATTTTTTATCGCCCCATTTAAAATCCCATTTCAAATGGTAATTCTCATATTCGCTTTTTGTTACCAATCCGGCAAATATCTCGCCTGAAATGTGCAGCACCTTTTCGTCACCTTCTTGAATAACTGTAAAAACATTTTTAGGATCTTTGTTCAGCCCTATCGGTGTTCCTTTAGTTACATCGTCAAACTTCTTATAGCCTTTAATATCGGTACTGGTATGCGGTGCACCCATAAAAACATCCCATGCGGATAGGTCATCGTCAATCAAATCAACCCATTTGTTCACTTTTGTATGAGATGGATAAACAGGACTAAGCAAGTCTTCTGTAGGCTGATATTTGCTTCCACTTGCCCAACGTAGACCACGGGTCAGAAGTGCCCAGGCTTGCGGTACGTCAAAGTTTTTTGGTCCATGACCAATCAACAAATTAAATACACGGCCTTTTGAAAAATATCTTTTCCAAGCCACAGGTATTACTGCACCATTGATCCAGTCGTCATGATCGCCGTTAAATGTGGTTGTAGCTAATACCTTAACATTGGGATCCACATGCATATAATATTGCTCTGTATGGATATTGAAATCAGATAATCCGGTCGAAACAGGATCGTCTGAATTTGTAATGTCCACTTTGTATTCATATTTTCTTCCAGGATGCGAAACCCACTGGCCGCCCACCATGTATTGAAAATCGACATTGTCGCGAAAAGAATCTCCTGTGCCACCATGGCAGCCTGCAAAACCAGTTCCATTTTTTACGGCATGTAGCAAGCCATTGGCCTGAGGTCGGGTGATTTTGTCCATAGTCCACGACTGAATAATCAAATCTGTTTCATCCATTGTGGGCTGATGGGTGTATATCTCCAGAGAATCAGAAAGTGTAATAATAGCACCTTCTTGTTCCAGCCAAGGGCTTATTTTATCTACAAACTCTTTTGGGCTATGCCCTATCCATCCGCCGTAAACAATCAGAACTTTCTTCCCTTTTAACGAAGGCAAACCGTCCGCATCCAATTTTTGGGCAGATGCAATTCCTACTGCACATAGCGCTAATATTACAAGGGTAAAAACAAATCGGGTTATTTTTAACATGATGTTTGTGTTTTTTTATTATTTTTTTAATAAACCACCATCTACGCCAACAGCAGCATATTACAGTCCGGCTTGTTTTTTATATGCTTTTGGAAATTTACTAACGGACTTAATTTGAACATCCTTATAATACGATTCGGCACCTTC
The DNA here is from genome assembly GCA_024635585.1 of Saccharicrinis sp. Classification (GTDB taxonomy): domain Bacteria; phylum Bacteroidota; class Bacteroidia; order Bacteroidales; family Marinilabiliaceae; genus Saccharicrinis. The sequence continues at coordinate 1,733 of JAGXIP010000282.1, forward strand.
AGATTGCAGTTGAATTTTTCCTTTCGAAAGGGGTATCTCTTTCCCATTTAGCACTTGGCGGCTATTTCGAACTACCATCACAACTTTTCCATTTACCACATGGAGGCTTTGATTACCAACACAAATCAACTCCAGTGTATTCCATTCGCCATCGGGGTTTTCGTTAGGTTTGTTTACATGGCAGTACCCCGGATTTCCGCCGCCGCCACCAAAAGTCTTCAGGGTATCCTTGCTTGTTGTGGCCTGATAGTAATTTTTTTTAACCATCCCAGCATAAATATCTGCTCTTCCTCGCACTAAACCTACAAAGTCACCCATTCCTTCTTCTATAATCTGAAACTCTAAACTTGACATCCATACGTTCCAAAACTCGCCATGTTCGCCATGGCAATGATAAAGAATGCCATTGTCTTTAGGTTTCGTCAGTCTGGGTTCCCAAACTTTTTCGCCCCATTTAAACTGTGCTTTTAAATGGTAATTCTCAAACTCTTGCAAAGTAGTTAGTCCGGCATAAATTTCTCCGGTAACTTTAAAAAGCAGCTCACCATCTTCTTCAATCATCGTCATCACATTTTTCGGGTCGTTATTAAGTCCCAGCGGGGTGCCATTGCGCACATCGTCGCTCTTAGCATAACCTTCTAATTTAACCGAAGAGTGTGGTACGCCAACGAATTTTTCAAAATTTGAGAAATCTTTATCCAGAAGATCTTGCCATTTTTTACTAATCTGAAATTCATGTTGAGTTGCTTTCTGACTAAAAGAAAGGACAGTAATACTTAATAATATAATCGAAAAAAGTGTTTTCATAATTCAATAAATTTTAGTTTTCAAATCTATTAAATTTATGGCATAAGTAGTTATATTTTCTTTGTTGAAAAGAATTTAAATGATTAAGATACTATATACGGTTTAAATATAAATCGTTTAGACAAAGGCTGACATTAGAAACTATGTTTTATCTGTAGTGGAGGAGTAGCGCCTATGTTGAAGCTCCGGCATAAGCATAAGGGATTTTTACCTTACTCACTTATAACCTTTTTTTTATTACATTTGCAACAATAGCAAGTCAGTCTATCGCCGCTTAATTGAGGAGGAAAGTCCGGGCAATGCAGGGCGCCATGCTTCCTAACGGGAAGATACTCGCGAGGGTATAGTAATGCAACAGAAAATAACCGCCGGGCTTTGGCTCGGTAAGGGCGAAAAGGTGAGGTAAGAGCTCACCGGTACTTGTGGTAACACAGGTAGCCGTGCAACTGATGGATTGCAAGACCAAATATATCATGATTTCGAAAGATACAGGGCGGCTCGTCTTGGTGCTTAGGCAGTCGTGAGGGGTAGGTTGCTTTAGGTTATCAGTAATGATAATCATAGACAAATGATAGACCACTCATTTATGAGTGACAGAACCCGGCTTATCGACTTGCTATTTTTTTCTACTTTTATCGTTCAAGTAATTTATAATGAAGGAGTCTGTCTCAAAAATAATTCAATATCTTACCGAGGATATGTGGAGGATCCAAAAGGTAGAACTTTCGCGTCCACACTCTATCATCATAAATGTACTTCGAATCCTATATCTTTCTATTAAGGGTTTTATTAAAGATAAATGTCCGCAAAAGGCATCTGCATTAACTTTTTACTCTTTAATGTCGGTTGTACCGTTGATGGCATTGCTGTACGGGATAGCGTTGGGTTTTGGTTTCGACGAAACATTAAAACAAGAGCTTACCAAAAGGATGGTAGGTCAAAAGGAAGTGCTAGAATACATATTGCAGCTGGCCGAAATGTATATAAAAAGTACCAAGAGTGGAATCATCATAGGGGTAGGATTGGTGATATTATTTTGGTCGGTAATGCAAATGCTGGGTAACATTGAACAGAGTTTTAACGAGATATGGGAAGTAAAACGTCCGCGTAACTTTACCCGTAGGTTCACCGATTACATAGCTTTGATACTGGTAGCGTTATTGTTTCTTATTTCGAGCAGTAGCATGATAGTATTTGTATCGAGCACATTTAGCGATTACTCAGCCCTGAGCTATTTTGGCAGAATAGTATCCTCGATACTACCATATGTGCTTATCTGTATCGTGTTCACCATGTTAATACTTATCATGCCCAATACCAAGGTTAATTTCCTTTCGGCTTTGATTGGTGGTGTAGTGGCAGGTGTGCTGTTTCAGGCACTACAATATTATTTTATACACTTTATGGTTGGGGTTTCGCGATACAATGCTATTTATGGTAGTTTTGCCGCTCTCCCGTTGTTTTTAATATGGATGCAATCCAGTTGGCTCATTGTAATGTTTGGAGCCGAGATTTCTTTTTCCATTCAAAATGTAAATAGTTATGAGTTCGAAAAGGACACTAAAAATGCCAGTGCCGAGTACAAAAAGCTAGTGGCTTTGCTAATCAGTTATAACGCGGTAAAACGATTTGAAGCTGGTAAGGAAGCCCTTACGCCGATGCAATTATCGGTAGAGTTAAAATTACCCATAAGGTTGCTAAACGAAATACTCTTTGAGCTGGTTAAGTGTAAGGTGCTTGTTGAAGTTTCCGGAGATCCAAACGAACCTACCGCCTTTCAGCCTGCCTTGGATATCAGTCAATTAAAAGTGACCACCGTACTCTCTATGTTGGAGGAACATGGTAGCGAAGATTTGCACTTTGAAGAAACGGAAAGTTTAATTAAGGTACGAGAAGTAACGGATCACTTTAAACAGCTCCGCAACCTATCCGAAAAAAATGTTCTCTTAAAAGATTTGTAGGGTTATGGAGCCCCCCTCTCTTTTATAAAGGTGAAATTAAACACGTCCTTTTCTCCATCACACATGGATAGCTCAAAGAGCTATTCCGTAACTCTCCCCTGATCCGGGGAGTTGGTGGGGGCTTCAATAAAAAAGAGCTACCAACCGTGGTTGATAGCTCTTTATGACGGCCGCATCAGATGTTGATTATTTAAACTCCTGTAAACAGGATTTGAGTGCATTCAATCCGCAGTAATCCTCCGTATCGCGAACGATAACCCTAGGGTGAGGCCCGCCTTTGGATCAAACAGCTTTACTCGGTTCTAATATAATGTTGAGTTTAACAATCTAAATCAAACTGATGCGGTTTACCTTTGTAATACCTTGAAACAAATATAGTATTAATTTTCAATCTAACCAAGGATTAGTAAGGGTATTGGCGTGTTTGGCAGTTTTGACATTAAAAATAAAATCTTCCATATTTTTGCAGCTATACGTATCTATTCTTTTCTTTGCAGATAATCAGAAATATAGCTCATTTATGTACACCATTATTGACATCGAAACTACAGGAGGTAATTTCAACCATGGTAAAATTACTGAAGTGGCCATTTACTTGCACGATGGTAAAAAAGTGGTGGATGAGTTTGTTTCGCTGATTAATCCCGAACAATTTATTCCGGCCTATATTACCCAACTGACAGGTATAAGCAATCAAATGGTACAGAATGCACCTAAATTTTACGAGGTGGCTAAACGTATTGTGGATATAACACAGGGAAGTATTTTTGTGGCGCACAATGCTGCTTTTGATTACGGCTTTATAAAAAGCGAATTTGCAGCCTTGGGCTATCCCTTTGAAAGGGAGACTTTATGCTCCGTTAAACTAAGCCGAAAATTACTCCCCGGATACAAATCATATAGCTTGGGTAATTTATGTCAAGCCTTGGACATATCTAATAGTGCCAGACATAGGGCTGCCGGTGATGCATTGGCCACCGTAGCCTTATTCGAGATACTATTAAAAAAAAATGGAGGTGTCATGTTACCTTTTATGGGGAATGATTTTTTCTCGGTAAAAGGTTTGCATCCTCAGTTAAATATTGATAAAGTAAAAAAACTGCCCCAAAACACAGGGGTGTATTATTTTTACAATCAGAATGCGGAGCTTATCTACATTGGTAAAAGTAAGGATATACGGCAAAGGGTGTTGACGCATCTGGGAAGTCCCAAAGCACAAAAAGCACTTAAAATGAAACAGGAAGTGACCGATGTGGATTTTGAACTTACGGGTAGTGAGTTGGTGGCTTTGTTGAAGGAATCGGCCGAGATAAAACAAAATAAACCCTTGTACAATAAAGCCCAACGTAAAAACAGATTGCATTATGGGCTTTTTGCTTTTACCGATAGAAAAGGGTACATGCGCTTTAATATCGCACCCAACGATGGGCGTGTAACACCCCTCAGCTCCTTTGAATCAATAAAGGAGGGTATGGACTTCTTGTTTGTGAAAGTGGACGAATTTAATCTTTGTCAAAAATTGAGTGGACTGTCTTCTGTGGAAGGTTCTTGCTTTCAGTACCAGTTAAAAAAATGTAATGGTGCTTGTTTGGGCGAGGAACCCTGCGAAAAGTACAATGCTAGAGCTCAAAAATTAATAGAGCAGTTAAAGTACAAATACAATAGTTTTTTGGTGTTGGATAAAGGCCGCGACATGGAAGAGGTAGCTGTGGTAGTAGTAAAAGAAGGTAGATATATGGGCTTTGGCTGGATTGAAAAAGATGCAGGATTTAGCTCCATTGAGGAAGCCTTGGAACGGATTACACAGTACGACGACAATCAGGATGCCCGAATATTAATCAATCGTTTTTTAAAAGAAAACCAAAAGTTGGATATCCGCAGGTTTTAATGCCACCAGATCAATACGCATCTATTTTAACAACGACCCGTTCGTGGGCTCCTATTGCCACCATATCTTCCTCCGTTAAATATGGCAAAGTCAAAGAATAGGTTGTCGTTGTCAACAAATTTTAAATATACAGAGCAAGTAAGTTCCACACCTGCCGCTATAGGGATGAGATGTTTCACATTAATTTCTGCGCTTACGGTTGTATATTCATTGCCAATCAAATCCTCAACCAAAGTACAAATTACTTTTTCTGTGAGTATAATTAATGAGGCTGTTGAAGCGTAAGATACCAGGCTTGTTTTTAATGTCGATGCCAAATCTTGCTCACCAATGGTATAAGTTTGGGATAAGCTTAATCCGGGTGTTAGTTTGTTGATCATAGTTATAGAAACCAAAGTTTGAGCTATTTGCTATTCGTGTTATTGGTCTCAAACTTACGCAATAACCCACATTTTAACAATTTATTAGTCATATAAAATAGTCTTCATTACTCGTAAACGAATTGTAATCACCAAACCCTATTATTACCTACTAATGCTGATATTTATCAGGAAAGGTCATTTGTTGGCTTTCCTTTTTTGTTTTGTTGCGATTAACGATTACTTTTAGATAGAAGTAAAAAATGTATAAATAATATCTGATAATTGTAGTGTTGAATTACTTTTTTTTGCTGTATTCTGACTGGCAATTGATTTGCATTAAAATAAGGTAATAAGGTCGTTGCTGGGCGTTTATTATATGCTACTAAGGTTTGTTTTTAAGAAATAAGGTTTTTGGATAATCATTTAAACCTTATTTTTAGCATTTAAACCTTAATAGGGGAGATTATAGAAATCATACATAACCTTATTAGCTTATTATACAATTGCTTAACAGGACTTGTGTATTCATTAGTAATAATTTAATAATCACTCATAATTTAGAAAAGATCCATTTTTTTAATATTTATAACTATTACGGGATAATTTATTCAAAATGACAAACATAAAAGATAGGTTTTTAAAGTATGTTGGTATTGATACCCAATCGGATACCGAAACAGGTTTGACACCCTCTACACCGGGTCAGCTTAAGTTTTCGCAACAGCTGGTGCACGAACTGAGTGAAATTGGTTTGGAGGATGTGGAGCTAGACGCCAACGGTTATGTAATGGCCACCATCCCATCTAATATAGATAGGGAAGTGCCTGTAATTGGTTTTATTGCTCATGTGGATACCAGTCCGGACTTTACCGGTAAACATGTAAACCCTCAAATAATTGAGAATTATGATGGGAGTGATATAGTGCTGAATAAGGCCGAAAATATCGTGATGACGACGAGTGATTTCCCCGAGTTAAAAAAATACGTAGGTCAAACCTTGATAACCACCGATGGCACCACACTTTTAGGAGCCGATGATAAAGCCGGTGTTGCCGAAATTGTAACTGCTGCAGAATATCTTATTCAACATCCCGAAATTAAACATGGTAAAATAAGGATAGGCTTTACGCCCGATGAAGAAATTGGAGCGGGTGCCGACCATTTTGATGTGGAGAAGTTTGGAGCCGCTTATGCCTATACGATGGATGGTAGCGAGATAGGTGAGCTTGAATACGAAAATTTTAATGCCGCAATGGCTAAAGTTACAGTACTGGGGCGAAACGTTCATCCGGGATATGCCAAAAATAAAATGCGTAACTCTATTCGTATTGCCAATCAAATTATCTCTATGCTACCACGGGTAGAAACCCCCGAACATACTTCGGGCTATGAAGGGTTTTATCATTTAATTGCCTTTCATGGTGAGGTTGAAAAAAGTGAGCTTACCTATATTATTCGCGATTTTAAGATGGATAGATTTGAAGACCGTAAAAAGGAAATGGCGCATATGGTGAGTAAAATAAACAGCGAATACGGTAAAGGAACGGCCTCGATTGAAATTAAGGATCAATACTATAACATGCGCGAAAAGGTGGAACCTGTAATGTATATTGTTGATAACGCGGAAAGGGCTATGGAAGCGGTTGGGGTAAAGCCAAATATTAAGCCTATCCGCGGGGGTACCGACGGAGCACGCTTATCCTACATGGGCTTGCCAACACCGAATATTTTTGCCGGCGGTCATAATTTTCATGGCAGGTTTGAGTTCGTTCCTTTACAGAGCATGGAAAAAGCAGTGGAGGTGATCATAAAAATTGTAGAATTGTCTGCTTCGGCAAAGTAACTTGAATTTCTTCAAACATTTTTATCTTACCTTTGTTTGGCTAAGTAATAAGAGACTTAAACAAAATAACAATAAGTAAATTTTAAAATTATGTCAGTATTAGTAGGAAAAAAAGCGCCGGCTTTTAAAGCGGAAGCCGTAATTAACGGTAGTGAAATAGTTGAGAATTATTCTCTTGATCAATTTATAGGTAAAAAAAATGTGATATTATTCTTTTATCCAGCCGATTTTACCTTTGTATGCCCAACTGAGATTATTGCTTTTCAGGATAAAATTAGCGAGTTTGAAAAAAGAGACGTTCAAGTAATTGGTGTTTCTGTTGATTCAGCTTTCTCACATTGGAAATGGTTACAGACAGAGAAAAAAGAAGGTGGTATCAAAGGCGTTAAGTTTCCTTTGGTAGCCGATAACTCAATGACTATCTCACAAAATTATGATGTGTTAGCCGGTGAGTACGATTATAACGAAGAAGGGCAAATGATATTCGAAGGCACTCCTATGGCCTACCGCGGACTTTTCTTAATTGATAAAGAAGGTCTGGTGCGTCATCAGGTGGTAAACGACATGCCGCTTGGACGTAGTGTGGACGAAACATTGCGTATGATAGATGCATTACAGTTTTTCGAAGAAAATGGTGAGGTTTGTCCTGCTGATTGGCACAAGGGCGACAAAGGACTGATAGCCACTCAAGAGGGGATTTCTGATTTCTTGGGAAAGAAAGCTTAAATTCTACATGTAGAATTAGACTTATAAATTATTTTTTAAAAGCATCCCGTGATTTTGCATCATGGGATGCTTTTTTCATATCTACCCATCCTTTTGTTTAAGGGGCTAATAAATTTCGATTAACTTTGCCCTATGCGCAAATACATTTCGTTTGATATAGAAGATATGGCAGCTTTTAAGCGGAAGCTGGTGCTCTATTGTGCCAATTTTGAATATGCTGCCGTTTACGATAGCTGCAATTATTACCATCAACAGGAAGGTAATGTCAAGTATCATTCGTTTGATTTTTTAGCTGGCTTAGGCCATATTAATAAGGTGGAGGGTAGTTTTGACGAGGTGCATCATTTCCAAAATAAATACAAAGACTGGCTTTGTGGTTATTGGGGCTACGATTTAAAAAATAAACTCGAAAACCTAAGTTCTGAAAATATGGACGGACTAAACTTTCCTGAAGCTGTTTTTTTTCAACCTCGCTATCTCGTGCAGTGTTCGGGGAATACTTGCTCAGTTGCTTATATTCCTGCAATCAGCCATAAAAATGACATCCATTATTTAATAAAAGCTATTACCACGCTTAAAGAAGACACAGATTTAGGTGTTGAGCTAAGGTTTACTCCTCGCGTGTCGGAGAAAAAGTATGGCGAGGCGGTAAAATCGGTGCTTCACCATATACAGCAGGGCGATATTTATGAGATGAACTATTGTATGGAATTTTACTGCGATAAAGCACACATAAATCCTTACACCTGTTACAACGCGCTTATTGAGATTTCACCCACGCCCTTTGCCTCATTTTTTAAAGCCGGCGATAAATTTGCCCTATGCGCCTCGCCCGAGAGGTATCTTAA
>JAGXIP010000283.1 GCA_024635585.1 Saccharicrinis sp.
GTCCTTTTGAATTCTGATTGGTGCAGATATTTTGCATTAGAAAATGACACCAATGCTGTATTTTTACACCAAAGTGATTTATTAACGAATTCTACAACATGCTCCAGGAGGTAAACAAGGTTATGATTACAGATTTAGTTGACCAGTTCTGTGCTTATTACGAAAATCACCCTACTAAAAGAGTTTTGTATTATCGCGATAAGTATGGCGATAACCGACAGCCAAACGTAAAAAATTCTTTCTCTTGCAACAACCAGGCAATTGAACATTTTAAAACAAAAGGATGGAAAGTTGAGACAAGAAGTCACAAGGGAATGGAACCACCGCAACATGATAAATACCTGCTCTGGATGAATATTCTAAAAGCCAACGATCCACGGTTCCCAAAGGCGATTTTCAACGGAAAGAATTGCAAGTACACGCTTATCTCGATGAACAATACCAACGTGATTGAACGTAACGGGAAATTCGATAAGGATAAAAATTCTGAAAGAAACAATAAAATACTCCCCGAAGAAGCTACCCATTTTTCGGATGCAGTGGATAAACGGATTTGGACAGAATATGGCAAAACGCTTTACTCGTATAGTTCTACTTATGTTGAGCCGAGATTGTAAACAAAAATAAGTTACCACTGTTCTCAACCTCCTTTGATTAACCCAGTTGTTTTTCAAAAAATGTTGAATTGCAAATTTTAAATTTTATTCCGGAGCCAGGTTTTAAAATATTAATTATGCGAATCAAGGGTTGAAACAAAATATTCCAGTTGATATTAAACACACTGAAAGTGCAAATTAATTCAACCCAATGGCGGTGCCCTGGGAGAAAATAGGATATGAAATATGCGCCTTGAAAGGGCAACTTAAAATTGTCCTTACAGGACGCAAAATTACACATGTAAATAACCCAATGCCTTGCAATGGGCTGAATTAAATAAGGCTTTCAGCCTGTACACCAAAATTATTTCAAGCCGTGTTACCAATTGATTAGTAAACCTTATATTAAAATCAATCTAAATTACATGACAATGAAACAATTATGAAGTATTTAGCTTAAATTGAAGCGAATTTTTCTTAACCTAAAAAATAAATATTCACCTTATTCCCATTTTTCAGTAAACATGCAATTAAAACAACCTTAAAAAATAAAACATTATGAAAGCAATTTTTTACACTACAGTACTATTTCTTGTATGCTTTGGGGTTAAAGCCCAAAACCTGATTTCCGTTCAAAATACTGGGACTCCTACGTTCTTCCTAAAGATTACAGAAGCCATTGAAAGCGCCCAGGATGGAGATACCATTTACCTCCCCGGGGGCAGTTTTGAGGACTGCACAATTAACAAAAGAATTCATTTGGTTGGCGTAGGCCATAACCCTGAAACAACCAAAGCAACCCTTGTAACTTTTGTTCCGTCTATTCAGTTTGTAGCTGGCTCAAGTGGTAGTACCTTAACCGGTATTCGCACCTCCGGGATATCTTTTGGCAATGGGACGGACGAGATAAAAAACCTAATTATATCCAGGTGCAATATTGGTAATAGTTCTTTTAATAATAAATGTTCAAACATCTCATTTATACAAAATATTATTTCTTCAATATATGGTAATGGGACTGCCCGTGACATTAGTTTTAGCAACAATAAAATCAGTGCTTTAGGTAGTTTTGAATATTGTTCTTTCAGGAATAATATTATCTTAAACATTCCAGGAAGCGTCTATCTTTCTGTATTCGAAAATAATTATTTGCGGGTTTCAAGTTATGTTTCTAATTGTATTTTAAACAACAACATTTCATATTACTCATTTGATATTTTAAATACAAATGTTGGGGCAAATAATCTGTTCAACCAGGATGCGGGATCAATTTTTGTAAAAGATGATTCGACATTTGATTATGGTAACGATTACCATTTAAAAGCAAGCTGCCCCGGTAAAAACGCAGGCAAAGATGGCACCGATATTGGCATTTACGGCGGCGCTTTCCCCTGGAAAGAAGGCTCCATCCCCTTTAACCCGCACTTTGAAACCATACAAATCAGCCCCAAAACCGATGCCAACGGCAATTTAAATGTGAATATTAAGGTGACAGCACAGGAGAGGTGAGTTACGGGTTCCGGGTTTACCTTTAGAGTCGCCCTGCCGTGCGTCTTTATATAGTTAAAAGTTTCGGGTTTAAAGTTTAAAGAATTTCAAAAAAAATATTAACCTAAAATCTAACAATATGAAAAAATTAGTATTTATTCTTCTGGCGCTGGTGGCAACCACTGGCAGCAGTTTTGGCCAGAATTTAATTGCCGTGCAAAATGGAAATGGACCCGCTTTTTACCAGCAGGTTGACGATGCCATTGTAAATGCACAAAATGGCGATACAATTTATATTCCGGGAGGCAGCTGGTATGTCACACAACCAATTGATAAACGTTTACACCTTGTTGGTGTAGGTCACAATCCCAATGAAACAGGTGCCACATTTTCAACAACGCTTAATAATGTTACTTTGGTTGATGGGTCAAGTAGTGGATCAATAACCGGTATTTTTTTGGAACTAGGATTTGCAGTTAATTCTGCAACAGTTAATTCTTATATGGTAAAAAGATGCCGTATCTCCAGCAGTCTTAGCTTTTCCAATACAAACAGCAATTTTATGTTTATTGAAAATATTATAGAAGGTCAAATTAATTCAGGTAACGGGAGTGCAACAGAATATTCATTTCTTAACAATATTATTTGTTCAACTTTTTGGGCTAATACTGGAATACCAATTTTCATTAACAGTATTTTTAAAAACAATGTTTTTTTTCAAGATCCTTACTGCCAGTATTCGTTGTTTGAGAATAATGTTTTTATTATTGGAGGATTTAGTACCGCAATTAATTCTACTGCAAAAAACAACCTGTTTGTTTATGACATTCTTTACCTGGAAGGTAGCGGTAGCAACAACGTTGGCTCAAACAACATTCCTGGCCAGGAACAAAGCACCATTTTCATAAACCAGGAAGGCACTTTGTTTAACTACGCACACGATTACCATTTACAAACAAGTTGCCCCGGTAAAAACGCCGGAACCGATGGCACCGACATTGGCATTTACGGTGGCATTTACCCCTGGAAAGAAGGCTCAATTCCCTTTAATCCGCACTTTGAAACCATACAAATCAGTCCCAAAACCGATGCCAACGGCAATTTGAATGTGAATATTAAGGTGGAGGCACAGGAGAGATAAACATCAATAATCTAAAATAAACGGTTATGAAACCTAAATATAAAATAGTATTTGATAAGTCGAATTTAATATACATGATATTCCTTTTTAGTTTGTTCTTTAATGGAAATGGAATTTTGTTAGCTCAGGATATAGAACCAAACAAAAAACCACTTGATGTAAAATTAGAAGCTATCGATTTCATTAAGTCCTTAAATACTTTTGATTTAGATGTTCAAATTCAAGCGAATACAAATTTAATTGATTTCAGGACTGAAATACAATGTGCCTCTTTCGTTGAATTAATTGGTATTGAAGGGAATGAAATAAATTCTTTTGCTTTTCAGCAAAAGAATCAGTTAAAATTTAAATATAAAATTCATCAGAATTCTTCTTTTAAGATAAAAGCAGTATTTACAGGAGTTCAATTACCTGACTCAACTAAATTTACGCAAATTGAATTTTATATTTCTTGTTTAATGGAAATGAATTTGAAACGTTTAGCAATCCTTCGAAATATTTGATGTTAAAGTCTGCTACGGCAAAAGATGAATTGAGAGTATTTAATCGGACTGAAATTGAAAATGTTGTTACATTTAATCAGGATACAGTTTTAAAATCAGCAAACCTAACAGCATACACATTCACTGTTTCAGGTAAAATACAATTCAATGATATAAATGATAATCCACATCCAGTGCGATATGCAAAAGTTGAAGTGTATGATAAGAACTTGATATTATCCGACGAATTATTAGCTACTACAGCTACCGATGCTTCTGGTAATTATTCTGTTAGTATTACCAGCTCTGAGTCTAATGGGCCAGATATTTATGTTGAATGTTTAACTGAAGGTTTGGATAATTTTCCTTCCGGATCAAATGGGATAGCTAATGTTAAAGACGATATTCTTTCCGTTACTTACTACTCTGACACAAAAGGATATGTACTAGACAATTCAACAACTAATTCAACAATTTCATTTACTATTGCAAATACTGGTAGTGATGCTGGAAATTATTCTGTTTTTGATAGTTTTGTTGAAGGTTGGATTAAGGCTAAACAATACTTAAATATCGAAGTTGACAAAATTGTAGTACTGTGGCCAGAAGGTAACGGAGCATCCTACGATAATGAATGGTGGTGGCTTAATTTGGATAGAATTGCAATAGGACAGAACTTGCGATATGACAGAGATGCACATTTACACGAATACGGGCATTATATCAATAGGATACATCAACTTGTTAATGGATATGGTGGTAAGCATGGTTATGAAAATTTAACAGGAACCTCAGCAGAAGTAACTAGAACAAGATCCCAGGCTGTTAGAACTGCAATGAATGAGGGATGGGCACACTTTTTTTCTGTTGCTTCGCAGTTTTCAACAACAAATGATTCACGATTTGATGCTTTTTCTGAATCTACAAATCCTATGTCTCGCCCTTTTGAAGATACTCCTGAGACAATTAAGGGTGCAGATCATGAAGGTGCTGTTGTAGGAATACTTTGGGATATTTTTGATACAGGAACAAATGAATCTCATGATAATTTATCTGAAGGAATTTCGGAAGTATGGAGAATTTTAAATGATGATGGTGCTCCTATAGATTCAATTCAACAATTTGCGACAAAATGGCAAACTAAGAAAAAAGGAAATTTAACTTCCTTGTTGAAAATTTATTCATATTTTGGAATAAAATCTGACCTAATTTCAATAGATCAATCATTAAGTTCTTACCAAGCCAAGGCTGGATCAACTCTTATGGCATATTGCTCAGAAAAGAACCTAGGCTCATTGTTGGCTGGGGCAAATGTAATTTCTATTCACTTATCAGCAGATGAGCTTTTTACACCCGATAAAAATGGAGATAGATTTATTGATGAAATAAATATACCTATTGTGCTTGCTAACAGTACCAGTAATAGTTACTCTAAATCAATAACAATACCTTCAGATGTATCACCAGGAAATTATTATTTATTCTTTTCTGCCGATGGTGGGAAAACAATTGATGAAACTGATGAAGATAACAACTTTGCATCTGTGATGCTAACGATTAGTCCAAACGTATTCAATCACGACTATGCCGTTAAATCCATAACGGTATCAAACAAAAATCCAACAGTCGGAGAAGACGTATTAGTTTCGGCAGTTATAATGAATGAAGGAACTGTTGCTGAAGCCGATAACCAGTTAGTAAAACTGTATGATAATGGTGTTTTAATCGATACGTATTCTTCATTCTCTTCCTTGATTGCAGGAGGTGAAAGAACCCAAAATTTCAACTGGACAGCTAAAGCCGGTGCTCATGAGCTTAAAGCTGAAATTATGCTTTCCGTTGATGAAAATTCTGGTAATAATACAAAAACTATAAAAACTTATACTGGTTCCAGTGGAAACCTGTTAATCAGTGGGGAGGAAAATCAGGAGATTGAGGTGACTTCATATTCAGGGAACACTAATTCATTTTCATTACAGTTGCAAAATACAAGCGGCGATGATATATCTTCAACAATTTCTACAACCGGAGCCAAAGAAAGCTGGATTAGCCTGATTGGCGGTAATTCAATTAGTATTCCATCTGGGCAATCAAAAATTTATAGTATTAGTATTACCGTACCAACAGGTACTCCATTAGGAACCTATTCTGCAGGAATAGAGTTCATTTATGCCGAAGGTAGCAAGACATCTGCCATCAATATTACAATTGTTGTAATTGAATCAGCTAAAGGTTTGGCAGCTTTTGAATATTGGTTCGATGATATATTTGAATCAAGAAAATGCAATAACATCAACTCCCAGAATTTACTTGAATTAAATGCAAGTTTGTCAACTTCAGGCTTAAGCAATGGATTACATAGTTTTCATCTGCGTGTTTTGGATAAAAAGGGATATTGGAGTGCAGTTGCCAGCGATTTTTTCCACAAACTGCCTTTGTCGCTCGAAGGAGAGCGCTTAATTACAACCTGTGAATACTGGTTTGATAATGATTTTGCCAAAAAGGTTGCAACAGAAATTACACCCGGACAAACCATTACAACCAACGAAGGATTTGATGTGAGCACCTTGCTAACGGGTTTGCACAGTTATCATGTTCGGTACAAAGATGATGCCGGGCGATGGAGTTCAGTTGTCAGCGAGTTTTTCCACAAGCTTCCTTTGTTGCCTGAAGGAGAGCGCAAAATTACTGCTTGTGAATATTGGTTTGATGATGATTTTGCAAACAAAGTTTCAACGGAAATTACACACGGACAAACCATTACAACCAACGAAGGATTTGATGTAAGCACCTTGCTAGTGGGTTTACACAGTTACCACTTACGTTATAAAGATGATGCCGGACAATGGAGTTCGGTTGTCAGTGAATTTTTCCATAAACTGCCGGCATCAGCAGAAGGCACTAGAAAAATTACGGCTTATGAATATTGGTTTGATGTTGATTACGCCGAAAAAGTTGCTGTACCCGTTTCCCCGGAGCAGCTTGTTTCACTAAACAACGGATTGGATGCCGTTTCGCTGCAAACCGGTTTGCATACTTACCATGTGCGGTATAAAGACGATGCCGGGCAATGGAGTTCGGTTGTAAGCGAGTTTTTCCATAAATTACCTTTGAGTTCAGCGCAGGACAATTTAATTACAGCTTACAGATACTGGTTTAACCGCGATGAAGAAAATATGCAGTTAACAAATCTTCCAACCCCTGTTAATCCCTTCGAGCTAATCAGAAATATTGATGCTTCGGCGCTGGTTACGGGTGAAAATACAATCCATTTTCAGTTTAAAGATACCCGTGATGCCTGGAGTTCGGTTGTTACGGATACGTTTACAGTAAATACGCCAATGGTGCAGGAAATTATATTTACTGCCGGATGGAATATATTTTCCAGTGCTTTGTCGCCTTCAGAAAAGGGGATACAAACAGTTGTAAGCCCCTTAATAGACAAGGGGTCGTTGGTCAAAGTTCAGAATGAAATAGGAAACTCATTTGAGAACCTGGGCATTTACGGGGGTTGGAAAAACAGCATTGGAGAAATTTCGGCCAGTGAAGGGTATAAAGTAAAAGTAAACAAGAATGATACGATTGAAATAACCGGCAGTCAGGTTGATTTTCCTTTTGCAATACCGTTAGAATCGGGCTGGAATATTGCAGGTTATCCACTTTTGAGTGATTATGGCGGAATGAACCTGCTTCAACAGTTAAGAGATAAAGGCACGCTAATAAAAGTTCAGGACGAAAGTGGGAATTCAATCGAAAACTTGGGCATTTTTGGTGGTTGGAAAAACAATATTGGTAATTTTCTACCGGGTAAAGGATATAAAATCAAAATGAGTTCGAAAGACACATTGTGGGTTTATGAAAGCTATCCAAAATCATCGGATTTTTTACCCGAAATTGTTGCAACTTCTCATTTTATTCCGGCATTCAGCGGTAATGGGGTAGATCACATGAACATCAACCTGGTTGGTTTGCCCGTCAGTATTTTACAAGTTGGCGACGAACTTGCCATTTTCGATGGGGCAATCTGTGTTGGGGCAGTAACTTTAATGCCTCACCATTTGCATAGCCAAACCGCCTCAATCGTAACTTCAGCCAAAGATAACCAAGGAGTACCAGGGTTTTCAGAAGGCAATACTTTTGTTTTAAAATTATGGGATACAAAAAACTATCAGGAATATAAACTTGAACCTGAAATTGTAAAAGGTACTTCAACCTTTATCAAAAACGAAACCACGGTTGCAAGTCTGGAGAAATATACTACAACCGGTTTGGAAGGTTTGTTTGCATCTGAACAACCCGAGATTAAATGTTATCCAAATCCATTTAGCCAAGATGTTACAATTGAAATTAAATTGGCAACAGATGCACAGGTTCAGGTGGAAGTACTCAATCAACTGGGGCAACGGGTAAGATTCCTGCAAACTGAGAAACTGCTGAACAGTGGCATTCACCGGTTAACGTGGAATGGACGCAATGACAGTAATGGAATCATTACACCGGGAGTTTACCATTTGAGATTAAATATTGACGGAGCTATTATTCACAAAAAAATAGTGTATTCAAAATAAAAGATATGAGACTTTATCATAGCCAGATTTCCCATGGAAAGGAGTTCGCACAATAGACCGATTTCAGAAAAATACAAACTGTATCCTCTGAAATTTTCGTAAACAAAAACAGAAATTTGTAATATTGAACTCAAAAAAGGGTAAGTAATTTAAAACTCCTTAAAATGAAAATCATATTCATTCTTGCAACACTTTTGTTGGCTTTCGAAAACACTCGATGCCCCAGTTAAAAATTGACTTTTCCATGTGGAAACCTGTGTAGGATGCAAATCATATTTCTTTGCCAACTCCTGGATAGTTTCCCTTTCCTGCAAGGCTTCCAAAACAACTTTAGTCTTGAAGCCTGATGTGTGCTTTTTCCTTTTTTTCATCTCAACAAGTTTATTGAAAATTATCATTTAACTTGTTGTCTAATTTTTAGGGGGTATTACAGGGGAGCTTCGCTCCCTTTTTTTAGTCGTTAATTATTCTTCACTATAAAAGCTTCATTATAAATACGTTTTGCTTGAATGAATGAACTACAGTATCAAGATTAGATTAATTCTAAATTATGTGCATGATCTAATTGGATTAAAAATCATTTCAATTAATGTCTATATTTGAAACGAC
Organism: Saccharicrinis sp.; assembly: GCA_024635585.1. GTDB lineage: Bacteria > Bacteroidota > Bacteroidia > Bacteroidales > Marinilabiliaceae > Saccharicrinis. The sequence goes on from JAGXIP010000283.1 coordinate 8,885, forward strand.
CAAAAACAAACAGGCTGAACCCTACAGCAAAGGAATAATCAGAAAGAGTTTCGGAACAGCCCCATTATTTTATAAATAATTAAGTAATTTAATCTGACTATTGGTATATGCTGGTATTATGAAAATAACTTTTATTCTGATTACAATTTTGTCTGTCTTTGCAGTTTTCATTTCCTGTGAGTCTGAAGCTGAAAAAAAGCAAAGAGAAGTTCGTTTAGAACAAACTCGGATTGAACAGAAGGAAAAAAATGAGCAAGAAAAGCTTAACCAGGCAATTCGCGACAAGTACATATCCAACTCTCTAAGCACAGGTACAACACCATATGCTTATTGTTTTGGCAGCAATAATACTTGTTCAGATAATGGATGCTCACAAATTAAAGTAAAGACTCCAAATAATTCAGATGTTCTTGTAACAATAAAAAGGAATACTAAGGTTTACAGGCATGCATATATTAAGGCAGGCAGCAATTTTACATTTGAATTACCCAACGGAATTTACCAACCGTTTTTCTATTATGGGAAGGGTTGGAATCCTGAAAAAATAATGATAGAAACAGATTGTGGAACTCTTAAAGGTGGATTTGTCGCAGAGGAACAAATTGGTAAGGATAGTCCACAATCATTAAACAATAATATTCTTGAGTATGAACTTATTTTACAACAAAATGGAAATTTTAGCACAAGTCCTAGTAATTCGGAGGAAGCGTTTTGACATCTTATTATACGCATTATTAAATTCTTTCAATTTTAAGGCATTTGAAAATCAACGTATTTCAAGAACATCTAACATATAAAAACCATTAAATAAAGAATAACTTATGAAGAAAACCATTGTTTTTTGTTTAATTACCCTGCTATTAGCGGGATGCGGCAAAAATCAGAGAAGAGAGAAAGTCAACAATATTGCGGAAACAGTTGATAATAATTCTACCCAAGTTACAACGACCCCAATCAAACCTAACATCAACGTTTACATTGAGAATTCTGGAAGTATGGACGGCTACGTGAATGGAAACACCGAATTTAAAGGTGCTATCCGTGATTTACTTGTGTTACTAAAACACTATTATGGGGAAGGAGAAAAAATAAAAGTACATTTTATTAACAATGGAATTAGGGCAACAAACACCCAAGCCGATTTGGCAACTTTTGCTACAAACATAAACCAACTGTGGAGAGTTCAAGGTGAGAATACCAGTTCAAGCAATTTGAATAATGTTTTCAAAATGATTTTGGATAAAACTGACAAGGAGACTATTTCAATCCTTTTTTCAGATTGTATTTATTCAATTTCGGGAAGGGATGCTGAAGGATTGTTATCTGATGAAAAAAGCTTGACAAAAGATGCATTTTTATCGCGTTGGAGACAGGATTCTTTGAAACTTGCAACTACGATTGTTAAAATGAATTCCAAGTTTAATGGAACGTATTACGATAAGGATAACCGAAATACTCCGTTAAATGGTAAAATCCGTCCTTATTATATATGTGTAATTGGCAACAACGATGTGATGTTGGATTTCAATAGTAAAATTCCACTGGAAAAAGATAAAATTGAAGGTTTCGATAACAAATACGTTATTTCGACCGGTGCAGCCGACAAACTTTACTATTCTGTTTTGATATCAACTGATAATGTTGGACGGTTTAAGGCAATTAGAGGAGCCAGTGTAAAAGAATATGTTCATGGTATTGAAGATATTGATATGAAATCAAGAGGTCGCGACGAAAGTGTTGGAAACAAATTCACTTTTGCTGTTGCAGTTGATTTAAATAATATACTTGCCGAAGAAGATTATCTGTTAAGTCACGAAAATTACACCTATGCCGATAATAATTTTCACATTAAAGAAATAAAACGGGTTGATAAAAACAACATTAATGCAAGCGATTGGGTAAGAATCAGTTCCGCAAATCCAACGCATATTATTGTGTTGGAAGCAACCGGCACAGCAATATCAGATGTAAAAGTATCGCTGAAAAAACAGATGCCACAATGGATTGAACAAACAAATATTATTGATGATAAAAACATTAAAAACAATTTGGATAAAACTTTTGGCATAAAATATTTAATTGAAGGCATTGCAGAAGCTTACCAAATTATTTATCCCGATGACAAGAACTTCTTTGAATTTGAAATAAAAATAAATAATTAAAAATTAAGTAACTCAAAAATTAAACTAACATGGATTTAAATCTTCTTTTTGCAAATTGGTATGAATTGTTAGCGTACTTTGATGGTTTCTCTGACGATTTATACAATCAAAATCTCTATCTAACTATTGGACTCTTTATGGTGCTGATTCCTGTTGGAATTTTGACCCTGTATTATTATGTAATTAATTCCGTAAAATTTAGCAAATGGTGGCACTGGCTGATATTAGTTGTTGTTTTGTGTGCGGTAAATTTTGGCATTTCCTATAGCACAAGTTATAACGAATTGTCTTATCTATATGAGCAACAAAATAAGGCATTGCCTTACTCAACAGAGTTTTTTAGTTTCTCCCTCATTAATGGTTTGTGGACATTTGTTGTTTCATTTGTGTGGTCAATGATAATCAAATGGGGCAGTAAAAATTGCCGGAGAACCCCTTTTTGAAAGAAATTTATAATTCCTAATTATAAAAAACATGAGTAAAATATATGTATTTGGAATCGGCGGAACCGGTTCACGAGTTTTAAGGTCGTTAACGATGCTATTGGCTTCAGGTGTGGAATGTAAAGCAAAAACCATCGTACCAATAATTATCGACCCCGATTCTGCCGCAGGCGATGTTGAGCGCACAGCAACTTTAATGAAACAATATGGAGAAATCCGCAGTAAACTGAATTTTGATAGCAAAAAAGCCAATCACTTTTTCAAAACTGACATTCAAGAAACAATGACAAACTTCCGCTTACCACTGAGCAATACGCAAGATGTATTGTTCGATGGATATATGGGAGTTAGTGAAATGAGCAAAGAAAATCAGGCATTGGTGAATATGCTATTTTCACAGAAAAACCTGGCTTCGGATATGACTGTTGGCTTTAAAGGCAATCCCAATGTGGGGAGCGTAGTATTAAACCAATTCGATGATTCAGAAGAATTTCAGAATTTTGCAAATGAGTTTACTGAAAACGACAAGATTTTCATTATCAGTTCCATTTTTGGAGGTACGGGTGCGAGCGGGTTTCCGCTTTTGCTGAAAACATTGCGGACAAACGAAGACATTGCCAACAAAAATTTAGTTCACAATGCACATATTGGTGCTATTACCGTTTTGCCTTATTTCCAGGTAAAGCAAGATGAAAAAAGTCAGGTGGATTCGGCTACTTTCGTATCGAAAGCTAAGTCCGCACTTGCTTATTATGAGCGCAACATCAGCAAAAACAATGAAATTGATACCTTGTATTATATTGCGGACGACACCCGTACTACTTATGAAAACTGTGAGGGTGGAACCAATCAGAAAAACAATGCACATTTTATAGAATTAATGTCCGCTTTGGCTTTAATTGATTTTGCAAATTCGGATAAGCCCTCATCTGCTGTTCACAAAGAACTTGGTATTGAAACAGATACAAACGAAATTATTTTTGAGAATCTGGGCAAAGTATCCAAAAGTAAATTGCGTAAAGCAATGACACAATTTAACTTGTTTTCAAAATATCTTGCAGAAGATAGTGAATTGGGCTTTTTGCAGCAACCCTGGGCAAGAGACCGAGCAATGGATAAAACATTTTTCGATGGTGATTTTATTAGGACATTGGAAAAATTTCAACAGGATTATTTAATTTGGTTAAGTGAAATGGCTATACAACAACGTGCATTTACACCCTATATTATTCACAGAAACTCAGACAAGGTTTTTGATTTAGTCAAAGGAACATCTCCGAAAAGAGTTTGGAATACAATAGATCGTAACTACAATTTTTTTAACAACCGTTTGAATGGTCAATCTGGCGAAAGTAAAACAGGCAACAAAGAACAACAATTTGCCGAATTGTTTTATTTGGCAACACAACAATTAGTTAAAGAAAAATTTAATATCGAATAATTATGTCAAAGGTATTTAGGTTATATAATATACAGGGCGACAATAACATTGTCGATTGGCAAGCATCAAAAGTTTATGGCTCTCAAGCAATCAGCGAAATAACAGACCCTGACGGAGCTGATGCAAAAAAGGAAATTACCTCGATCCCTTCCCCTTTTGCCCGAATCGATTTGGTAAAAACCGCTTTTAAAGAAGTGGTGGATATGGCAAACAAAAAACAAGGCGACAAGGATTATGCTTCTTTTGATGGTAAAACCATTTATCATAAAATGGTTTCTGATGCACTCGACGTTGCAGAGATATTCTTTAATTTCGATAAGTTTAAAGATAGTTTTGAAATAATAGTTTGGGACAGGAAAAAACATTTAGATCCGACAAGTGTTTTTGGAAAGACATTGAAAAGATATCTTGAATCGGATTCAAAAGGCAATGACCCCTATAATTTTGGCAAATTAGAACGAATTTATATGCTAAATTATATTGGACATGATCGCCCGGCAAGTATGAATATAGTAGGGGCAACTTCGCCAGCTACACTTTTCTTCAGTTCGGCTAATGATTTGAGCTATGTTTCCGAAAACATTTGCTTCAATTTAGATCGGCCTTTTGATAATTCATACCAACCACTTTATAAACGTGATTTTGAGTTTCAGAAATATCTTTATGCTTTTCGCAAAGCTTATGGAGAAACCAATTTTACAAAGGATTTTCCTGAAATCGATAGTTTTTTAGTTAGTGGAACAGGAAAAGTGTGCAACTACAAACATCTATCTCAAAAACAAAAGAATGAGATTGATAAATTGGATGCCAGTAGTATTCAGCAATATGAACCAATTGCCATTGGAGCAAACGGTGAAGATACTTTGGATATTTTAGGAAGGACGTTCCATAAAAAACAAAATATCATTAATTGGCGTAGCAACTTTGAAATCAAATCCAATGTATATCCAGAAGGTAGAAAACCGTTGGTATTGCCTGTAGTTGCTGGAAGTACTTATGAAAAGTTACTTTACACAACCGATGAATGGGGAAGAGAGAATAGTGCACCATTTTTTGATAATATTCCTTGGGTAAATCGAAGACTTCCGTCTGTAAGTGACCAATATCCTTACCTAACTATTAGTGACTTTTTGACGGATAGTATTGTGAGGATGCCATACAAATTAAACAGTGATAGTTTTTTTAGCGGAAACTATAAGGGAAAAGAAGACAGTTATTTGCTTCCATTGACCAATACTTTCTTCCGGTTTTTTACTGTTAAAGATGTTCAAGGGACAGTTGAGGGGAATAAAAAGATGTTTGAATTTATTGAAATTGCAGGTGGAATCAAAGTAATTTTACGAATCCCAATTGTTGGCAACAACAACATAAAATTTATAGAATATAGCCGTACTTATTTTGAGGCTAATCGACCGGATATTGAACACAATGACGGGGCATTGTTTGAAAAAAAATTCGGGTTAGCGATTTTACCCTTAGTCACATTCCCAGAGAAGGTTAAAAAACATTATCGTATCGCTTTGTTTGACAAAGGGCAAAAAGATGCTCGACTAACTTGCTTCAATGGTAACAATCCAATTACGGAGGAAGCGCATATTGTTCGGGAAGCAAAAAACTACGAAATGAATGAATGTAGCAAGGAATCGTATGTGATTACCGAAAATTTTGATAGAATAAATGTTGAAGTGGGCGAAGTCTCAGGTGTTATTATTCCAAAATTTAAATCGGCAAGTGGTAACCGTAATTATACATTTGCTATCGACTTTGGAACAACTAATACACATATTGAATATGGTTATGTTACAAGCGAAAAGGCTCAAAACTCGGTTGTCAATTCATTTGATATTACAATGGGCGAAAAACAAATGCACCGCTTGCATACATTGTATGTTGATAGGGATATAAATGGGGCATTTGAGCATAATTTTATTCCAGATACAATTGCAGACAAAGACGATTTTCAATTCCCGATGCGTACAGTTTTTTCGGAATGGAACAAAAACGATCGCACTCAAAAAAATTATGCAATTGCCAATGGAAATATACCTTTCCTATATGAAAAAGAAATGTTTCCCGAAGCTTATAACGAAGTGCAAACTGAACTAAAATGGCGGGGTGAAGAGGACTATCCATTAGTAAGGATGTATTTGGAAAATATCTTTATATTACTTCGTAATAAAGTAGTACTGAATGGTGGCAACCTCGAATCAACTAAAATTATTTGGTTTTATCCAGCGAGCATGGATACAGGCAGGTGCGATGATTTCAATGAAATATGGACAAAGCTATACAAAGAGTATTTTGGAAGTAATTCCGAAGTCAATTTGATAATGATTTCAGAATCTACAGCACCCTATCGCTATTACCATAAGAAAAGAGGTGCTAAAAGTGAAGTTGTCACTATCGATGTAGGAGGAGGGACAACTGATGTTTATGTAGTTGAAGACAATGAACCAAAAATGTTAGTTTCATTCCTTTTCGCTTCTAATGCTGTTTTTGGTGATGGCTTTAATTGGGATTCTGACAGCAATGGATTTGTAAACCTTTACCTTGAAAAATTTTCAGAAATTCTCAACAACTGCGAACTGAACGAATTGGAAAATACCTTAGTTCAGATTGAAAAACATAAGAATTCTACGGATATTGTCGCATTTTTGTTTTCCCTCATTACAAATAGAAAAGTTAATGGCAATGAGGAATTGAATTTATTGTTTAAGCTTTCTCAAAACAAAAGAATGAAATTTGTTTTTATTCTTTTCTATAGTGCAATACTTTATTTTATTGCTAAATCCATGAAAACAAAAGGGCTGAAACGACCTTTGACTATGGCATTCAGTGGAAACGGCTCAAAAACTTTACGGATTTTATCCAATAATAAAAGTACTATAGGAGAATTTGCCAAGCTTATTTTCGATGGAGTTTTTGAAGAAAATGGTACTCGATTAGAAATCATTTTTGAAGATGAACCGAAAAAAGCCACTTGCAAAGGAGGTATTCTTGATTCTACTTCCCAAACTCCAAATGATATAAAAGCAATTAAATTTACTTTAATTGGAGATGATTTGGACAAAAAGCCAGAGCAATCCGATAAGGTAAAGTTTGAGCAAATTACCGAGAATATCCAGGAACAAATTACCGATTCAGTGATTACTTTTATCGATTTCTTATTTGAATTGCACGACAACAATGACGAATTTCTTACCCGTTCACTTGGTGCTGATGAGAGTATCATCGAGCAGGTGAAAGAAATATGCAAAGATCGCGTGGAATTATCTCAATCGCTTAAATCTGCATTGGACCACAAAAAAGGAACTAAAGTTATTGAAGAAACTTTATTTTTCTATCCACTTATCGGCGTTCTGCACAAATTGGCGCAAAAAATCAGTAAAATGTAAAAATTAACAAAATGCCTGGCAGGATTCAACAATCTGCCAGGCTAATATTATAACAAATCAAAAATGAAGAAGATAATACTAACTATAACTTTGGTCTTGTTGATATTTTATGTGGGAGTGGCAAAGGAAAAAACGCAAATTCCCGTAAGTAATAATATTATTTTACAACTTGACAGTGCTATTTTTAAAGGAAACGATACAATCATTGTTGGCTCAGTTAAATTGGAAGAAATTAAAACTTTCATTAACGATAGCACCAATTATAAAATTAAACTTGATAGCTTAAAGCTCGATTTTGCATCCTTGAAGCTAATATCTTCAAAAGATAAGAAGTCGTTATTCTTAACTCAAATCTTATTATATCTTCTTGTTGCCCTTTTTCTTTCCTTTATTGTTTTGTTTGTTATAGATAAGAATAAACGCAGAGATGAAATTCTATTTGTTTTGACTGGTAAAAAAAGGGATAAAGAGACGCATCGACTTCAAGAATGGCAGAATGAAATGATAGAAAAAGCAGTAGAAAAAGCAAAAAAACAGCCAGATGATACATATTTACAATCAATCAAATCCGAATTAGAAATTAAAATAGAAGCTTTACAAAAAAGCATTGTCACTTTGGTAGATGTTAGCAGAAAAGAACCAAAGGGAGATATGAATCAAGATGCAGAACACCTCAAAGCTGCGGCATCAGTACCTTCTTCAAAAACACTTTATGCTGACGCCATTATCAATAATATGCTTAATAAAGTAACCGAACAACCGGATGACGACACGGTATATGAATTATTAATAAAAACACCAACTGGCAAATCAGCTTCTTTGTCTGTTTATGCAGAAGCATTTCGTCGTGTGTTGAAAAATGCCGATTTTATAGATGGTTGTGAAAAGCAACGAATAAACAAAAGTCCAATTAATTTGGATATTGAAAAAGGTGAAGCGCAATTGCAGGACAATGGTAAATGGCAAATAGTAAAAAAGGCAAACGTAAAATTTGTTTAAAAAATGACAATACGAATTCTATTGATACCAGTGCTATTTATTCTAAGCATTACTTTTAGTCAGGCCCAGGATAAACAAGATGAATATTCCATGTTGGTGGATTATGTAAACTGCAAATATGCAATTGAATATATTGAATTGAAAAAATCTGAAATCAGTAGCAATGATTATAAAAAGGATTTTAATAGATATAAAGATGCATTCAATAATAATGTAAAATCCTATTCTGATATCTATAATGGTTTCAACAAAACAGTAGAAAAATCTACTCCCATATATGAAACATTAAAAAAATCTGCTAATAATCTTCCAAAGGCAAAAGCATTGTGGCGATTTATAGACGATAAAAAAAAGAAATTTAATTCAGATTGGACAGAAGAAGAAATGATTGATTTTTTAGTTTTATTGTCTGACAATGAAATAAAAGTTGAAGGGATAGAAGTAAATTTCAAAACATTTCTGGAGGCCACATCAAATTCAATAAAGAAAGATATAAAAAAACAAAATCTCAATATATTTATTAATGAACAGGTAGAGGATAAAAATACCGAATTGTCATTAGCAGATGAACCAAAAGCAGATGAAGTTGGAACTATTGCTACTTCTATTGATAAAAGTGAGGCTGATAAAACTAAACGTGGAAGCAATCAAAGTAGTAGTCGAAAAGACAGGGAAACAGGGGGATATATAAATAATAGTTCAGTAAGTTTTCTTGGTGGACTTCCTTTTAAACAAATATTTTTTGTCGTTTTGCTTGTTGCCGGGAGTTATTTAGCCTATAAAAAGAGAAGGGGAATCAAAAAAATTATCAATCGTTTCAAATCCAATTTTATAAAAAAGGAGGTTTATGACGATATTGAAATAAGTAAAAGATACAAGAAACTTGAACTTGAAAACATAAATTTAAGGAAATTAGAAGGTGATAATGCTCAGCTTCGTACAAAGAATAAAGAACTTGAAAAACAAAATAAGGACCTTCAACAACGAATAATGAGATTACTTGGAGGAGAAAAACCGCCGGAAGAAATCTCCGAAAATGGGCAACCAAATAACAATACTATTCCAGGACAAAAAGAAGAAAAACTAATTTCTTTAAAAACAACTCATCTGTACGCAGACGCCATCATTAATGGTGAATTTCACAAAGCTTCTGAGCAACCCAACGATGACACAGTTTATGAATTGAAATTAACTCCTTCTTCAAGAAAATCATCATTTTATATTTACCACGAAGCATATCGACGTGTTATTAAGAATCCTGATTTCGTGGATGGCTGCGAAAAACAAAAAATCAATACTCAACCTCAAGATTTAGAAGTTGAAAACGGAGAAGGCACACTCGATGACTTCGGCAAATGGAAAATAACAAAAAAAGCAATCATAAAATTTGTATAACATACTATGCACTATCTTATTATCATTATCATTATTGTATTTATTGTTGCTTATCAGTTTATTGTTTTTAAAAATACAAATAATAAACTCAAGATATATAGAAAAATATTTGCCCCCCATAGTGAAGATTATAGTTTACAAAAAACAACACTTATTGAGTCTATTCGGGAAGGCGATTGGGAACAGCACAATAGTATGATGAATTCATTTGGTTTAGACATTTCCAAGTTTGAGTATACTGAAATAGATGAGGAGGGAGACGAACTAGAATATTATCATGAAGATCAAGTGATAAATATTTTAAAGGGAATATTAGAGGAAAGGGAAAATGGAATTGAATCTAAACATAACAATCCTATTTTTAGTGAAATCCAAACCTCTATCAATAACTATTTGTCGGTAAATAAAAGTGGGGTTAGCGATTATCATTTATTGAAAGACATTGTCGATAGGAATTGTGATTCACAGGAAGAGGAAATCAATACGCAAATCCCAATTCCGCTTTATTTGGGATTGGTAGGAACAATGGTTGGTATTTTGGTTGGTATTGGTTATTTATGGATTAATGGTGGATTGGAAGCACTATTATCTACCCCAATACAAGGAAATCTAACGAACGAAGCCTTTGATGCATTAAAAGATGAATTAAACAGTAAGTCTGTTAATGGCGTCACTGCACTTTTGGGCGGCGTGGCATTGGCAATGTTTGCGAGTATTTTTGGTATTTTGCTAACCACTTTTGGCTCGATGAATGCAAAAAATGCTAAATCCGAAATTGAAAAGAACAAACATATTTTTCTCAGTTGGATACAGGCAAAACTTTTACCCACTCTCTCAAACGACACAGCTCAGTCTTTGGAAAGAATGTCGCAAAACCTGGTTACTTTCAACAAAACATTCTCAAACAATACGAATGAACTTGGAAAAGTCCTGTCACAGGTAAACGATTCGTATCGCCTGCAAAAGCAACTTTTCGACTCGGTAAAACAGATTGCGGAAAAGGATATTTCGGTTAAAAATCTTCAACTTTATAATGTACTAAAAAACAGTACTGAAGAAATAGGCACGTTGGCCGTTTATCTGAACAATGTAAATGACTATCTCGCTAATGTTAAAGCACTCAATGAGAAATTGGATAAAAGCGAGCAACGCACAAAATCAATTGAAGAAATGGCAACCTTTTTTAAAGCAGAGGTACAACAGGTGGAAGCCCGCAAAGGAGCTATAAACAAAGCTGTTGGAACTGTAGATAGCGTACTGCAGGATGCATTACGCGACCTAAGAGACCATGCAAATGAACAATTAGAAGAATTGAAAAAAACGACAGGCAAACAATATGATTTCCTGCAACAAAACAGTCAACATATCCATTCTATCGTATCGGAACTCAAAAATTTAACGGCTGTAAAAGAAAGCATTTTGAAATTTGAACAAGCAACACGGGAACAGAATGGCAAGTTTGATAAGTTGGCTGCTTCTATTCAAGCTTTGGCAAAGGCGAAGATTGAAGGAACAACAATGCCCATTTTACTAAAACCCCAAATGCCGATAAACAAAAGGGTTTTAATTTGGGCTTCGTCTTTTGTTGGCAGTATGCTAATGATTTTTTTAGTAATTGCCAATTGGATAAATATAGCTGGATTTTTTAATTTGATAATTAGTCTATTTAAAATATAGTATGATAAATTGTCCACAATGTAATACTGAGAATCCGACCAGAACAAACTTTTGCATGCATTGCGGTTTTGCTATTTCCGAATCTACTGAGGGAATCATCCAAGAGCATCCAATAGAAAAAAGGACTAAAAGAGTTAGAGAATTAGAAGAAAAAAATAAGTCTTTAAAAAGAAAAAATACAAAAATTCTTGAACAAAATAATGAGATTAATAATAGTATAGTACATACTAAAAAAGAAAATGAATCTTTAAAAAAACAATTAAATGAAGTTATTAAACAGTTAGATACAAAAAACAGTTTGTTAGAGACCCGAAAAGAAAATATATCTGTAGTAGTGACAATATTTTTAATCTTCCTAATCGCAATATTCGTAATTAAGTATTTTCATGTATGAATAAACAATTACCTAAAATATTAACAACGATACTTATAACGATTTTAACTATAGTCATATTTTTTGTTGTGATCAAAGGTAAAACTGAATTGAGCTATGGCTGGCGATTTGGTGTATGTTTTTTTTACGGAATTGTTATTGGTTGCTTGATTTTCATATTGTGGAAGACTTTTTTCAAGAATTTTCCCTCTTGGGCTAAAGTAATTACTTGGATATTTTCATTTATCTCAATATTAATAACAATTGTGCCTGATATATTTTATGATAGTTTTTCTGATGTAGTAGATAATCTTAATGATAAATCGAATAGTATTAGCCTTAGTGAAGAACTTTGTGATAGTTCTGCAAATAAACACCTTGTAATATTTGCCATAGATAAGACGAAATATTCTAACACTGAAGATATTTCAAAAACTCAAAAGGATGCTTATATCAGGTATATTAATTCCATACAAAGGGTTTATAAGAATGTACCATATATAGATTTATCCAAAGATATTTCCTATGTAGAATTTTTTAAAGCAAAATTATGTTCTGATTTAGTATACCTCAAAGATACTCCCGGCAAATTTTTGGTGTATTTAATAGACGAAGACACAAAAAGATTAATTAACGAACCATTACCGTTCACAGAAGAATACATTACGAATGCAATAATTACGTTATTCTCCGTTGATTTTACAGTTACCCCAGAAGCTGAAACTGATTTAGAAGATTTTTATATAAATATTATTTCTGTTACAGGTGAAGATAATACTTTCAATCAAAATTATTTTACTAAGTATGTTTTGTATGCTTATAGCGATTTTGTTCATGACAAAAGAAAGGTTGAAGGATTTCAAGACGAAGTGGATAATATAAATAGATATCAAGAACTCTTGAAAAACAAATGTATTATTCAGAATTTATATGTAATACCGCATAAAGTAGGAGAAACAAATAGACGAAGCTATATTCTTAATGAAAAAATTGAAAACCCTTTTTATAAAAATATAATTTTTGCTGACAAATACAATCCTATTTTTTATGAAGAGGATTATGCAAGGTATCATAAAATCAAATATTTAACACATAAATTTTATACCAACATACAAGGGGCTTGTTCTCCAAATCTATCCTTTTTATCCAATAGGAGTTATATTCGATTAACAAAATCCTTAATGGAAGGTCAACAAATTCATTTAAATGTGGAAAATAGATTAATTTTCCTACACGATAAATTCCAATTAATTTCAAAAGGAATTGTACCAATTCAGTTAGGCACTTTTTTGCCGTCCGATAAATCGGATATATTTTTAGACATTGCAATAGATAAAGGAATACATGGAATTGTTAAATTAGAGTTTAAACAATCCTATCCTAAATTTTTGAAATGGGTATTACCTCTTTTTTGTTTAATGTCTGGGTTTTTATTAGTGTTATCAATTTGCATTAGAAAGAGAAATCTGAACGAATTAAATCCCAATTTATGAAACTCTGTCCCCTATGTGAAAAAGAAAATCCGAGTAGTGCAAATCATTGTATGCACTGTGGGAGTGTATTATCTCCCAATGAAAAACTTGAAGAATCGGATAAGATATTTCGTGAATTGAACGAAATAAAAAAAACCAATCAATTGTTGAAATCGGCATTAGAGTCGGAATTGAAAAATAAGCAAGAGACGGCAAATGGAAAAACAGAAAACATTATTGTTCCTCCACCGCAACCGGCACCAGAGCAAAAAAACGATGCGAAAACGGTAGCACAACCAAAAAGCAACAAAAAAACACTTGCTTTAATTTTTGCAATGGCCGCTATAGCATTAATCGTTTTCGGCGTATTTTACTATCAGAATATTTACCTCCCCGAAAAAATAGATAGGGAAGCTCCCAGATATTACACTTTTGCAGATAAAACAGTTTTACGTTCAACCAGAGAAGCGGGAGTAGATTACAGTAAAATAGCTTCATTGAATTATGGTAGTGAATTGATTACCTATTCACATGATATTAATGGGTGGAGTGAAGTGAAAGATGATTTGGGAAACAAAGGATTTATCTCATCCGCTTATTTGCTTGGCAAAACCGATTTTTCCATTTTGAATAATATTTTTGGAGACACGGAATCTAAACAATGCATCGGTACAACAAAATGCCGACTGGCACTATTGAACTATTATAAAATCAATGCTTTAAATGATAATTGGAAAGTTTTTTGTCGTCCAAAAGATGCAAAAATTAACACAGTTCTTTATCCACGGATTTATAGTAAGAATTCAAAATTTACTGATTTTGCTGTAATAATCAAGGACACACAATCTGGCGAACGAAAAATACTGATTTTTGGTTTTGATGATGATGAAACATTAGCTTGGACAAAAGATGGTAAAGCTCCTAATGAAGGTTACATAAAAAAAATATACCTGACTTCTTCTGGTACTATTAATGTTGATTATTCAGACTGAGAGGATGAAATTAAACAAGTCATTTACATTACAGTTGGTTGTTGCAGTGTTGATTGTGATTCCCTACATAGGAATGTTTTTTATCTACAATTGGTATAATAACAAATTGCAGAATATCGAAAATGCAACTTTAATCCTGATTTCTAAACAAGAAATGCGTTTGTCGTTATACAATTACAAAGGAGAAGAAATTTGTAAATTCCCAATGGCCTGTGGTTTAAACTATGGGAATAAGATGGAACAGGGAGATATGAAAACACCGGAAGGTGTTTTTCGGGTTTCGGAAATTCAAAAATCAGGAAATTGGGCACATGATTTCAAAGACGGGAATGGGGAAATCATAGGTGCTTTTGGACCTTATTTCATACGTTTGAACGTGCCTGGTCATGAGGGTATTGGTATTCATGGTACTCACAATCCCGATTCAATGGAAAAACGTGCGACTGAAGGCTGTATTCGACTGAAGAATGAAGACTTATTAAAAATTGTACCATTGGTTCATCACGGAACTGTGGTTATAATAACTGCTTCGGAAAACGATGTTTTTAATACTTCTTCCGATGAACTATCAAATTCTTTATAATGTAAAAATGATAATACATGTAGCACATTCTTTTACATGTATCGCGAAGCGGGGGTGGCTGGTACGGAATTAGTTTACTTTAATTAGACAAAATATCTATCGAAATGAAAATAAGGACTCTTTTTACAATTTTATTCGTTATCATATTATTCACAGATTGCACACGTAGCAGACGCTTAAGGGAAACATCAATTCCCTCTGCGCAAACAGAAAGAACAGAACCTGTTGCTAATTCTCGAAGTGTAAGGCACGGTAAAACAATTGTCAAAATGCGTAAATTGGGTGGGGTGTATCATGTTCCTTGTAAAATCAATGGTACTGAAATGGAGTTTATTTTTGACACTGGAGCATCAGATATTACAATGTCGCTAACCGAAGCATTATTCCTGTATAAACAAGGAAAATTAACAGATGATGACTTTATTGGCACACAGCAATACCAGATCGCGGATGGAAGTATTCACGAAGGTGCTGTTGTTATATTGCGCAAAGTACAAATTGGTAGTTGGGAACTTGACAATGTGCAAGCTTCCATAGTAGATAATATGGAAGCACCTTTGTTATTGGGACAGTCGGCTTTGGCGAAATTTGGCAAAATATCAATCGACTATAATAAAAACGAAATAATATTTGAATAAAAAATGACTGGAATAATTATCAAAGTTTTACTTGGACTATTTATTTGGATTATGTTACCAGGTCTGATTTACAAAAAACGAAAATACAAAAAAAATACACCTCAATATTTTGTCAATATTGCCTGTAAAATTATTGGTATCTCAGCAATTGTATTCGCAGGAATTGATTTTGTTAAATTCATATTGAATTACAATTGATATGAGCAAACAAAAAAAAGAATCCTTTTTCTGGACAAGCTATGCCGACCTTATGACGTCACTATTTTTCGTGATGTTGGTGCTGTTTGTTCTGACAATTGCCTTGCTTCACAAAAAAATAGTTGAGATTAACAATATTGTTGTTGAAACCCAGGAACAACTAAATAAAATTAAAGAAATTGAAAATGCTACAAACAATATTGACTCGGCCTATTTTGAATATCGTGAAAAATATAAAAAGCACATTTTAAAAATTGAAGCACAATTTGAAACAAATGAATTTGCAGAAAATCAAATAATAAACAAGCAATCAATTTCTAAATTAATAAATGCTGGTTATTCAATTCGTGATTCAATCAATTCAATTACTTCAAAATTCCCAGCAATTCAGTATTTACTAATCATTGAAGGACAAGCGTCAAAAGACAAAGCTGCAGATAAGCATAACTATGAATTAAGTTATAAAAGAGCTTATACATTGAAAAAGATTTGGGATAATGCCTCTATTAATTTTGGTTCAAATTGTGAAATTCTTATTTCAGGGAGTGGTACTGGGGGAACAATGCGTGAAAGCATTGAGGGAAATAACCAGCGTTTTTTGATTCATATTGTTCCAAAACCTGGTATAATTGAAGCAAGCAAACAATAAGAACCATGAAAGCAAGATTTTATATTATAAATTTTATTGCATTAATATTTTTCTTTCTCTCATCATATGAGACTAAAAAATAATTCTGCTTAAAGCGGAACAAATAATTTACTTAAAAATATGAACCCCATTTTATCTGTAATAAGTTTGGTTTTATCATTCTTCATTGTTAAGGGCTCTAATGATGCACTTTTCATTCCCCAATCACCAGGCGAACAAATCAACCACCACTACTACATTTTATCATATAACGAAAATACGGAACAAGCCAACTGGATTTATTACGAGCTTACATCTCAAATGTTAAATGGAAATATCAAAAGGTCAAATCGGTTTCGTAACGACCCGCTGGTTTCAACAATCTCAGCTTCTTCATCCGACTACACCAAGTCAGGTTTCGACCGTGGACATTTATGCCCGGCTGCCGACATGCAGTTCGATTCCATAGCCATGAATGAAAGTTTCTACATGTCAAATATTTCTCCTCAAAATCCAGGCTTTAACCGTGGAATATGGAAAAGTCTGGAAGGAAAAGTAAGAGATTGGGCAAATACTAAAGAAAAGTTAGTTATAGTAACAGGCCCTATATTCAATGAAGCAGACCAAAGAATTGGACAAAATAAGGTACGTGTACCAGCTTATTTCTATAAGATATTATTTGCAGAAGAACAAAATCAGATGATAGCCTTTATTTTACCTAACGCGGCATCTTCGAATTCACTCGATAAATTTGCTTCAACTGTCGATTCTTTGGAGGAAATTACCGGAATTGATTTTTTTAGTCAACTACCTGATAGACTGGAAAATCGTCTTGAAAGTGAAATTGTATTATCTGGCTGGTTTGACAACTCTTTGGCAACTTCAATTAAAACAAAAAAAACGAATCGACCCTATTTGATTATTATATTAGTACTTTTTGGAATACTAGCTATGGTGCTTTTCCTAAGAAAGCGAAATTAACACAGATTATGCTTTCACTCAGAAAAAGTGAAATACAGAGCTGCCAACTTTAAATATTCATTTCAAATAATATAGTTTTATGGTACAAGCAGAAAGATTCCTATTATATGCATTTATTATTTTGCTAATCATAGGATTAGCAAAATATATAATATCGGATTTTCGTAAAAAGCAAAAACAACGCAAGAGATTTGAGCGTGGGTTTATGCTCGAAACCAAGGCAAAATATTTTTTGGAAAAGAAGGGTTATCGTATTATTAATGCACAAAAAACATACAACCACAATTACGAAGTAAATGGTGAAAATCGAACTTCGAAAATAAAAGTTGATTATTTAGTTGAAAAAGGTGGTAAAAAGTATATTGTTGAAGTAAAATCCGGAATGTCAGCAATTTCGCTAAACAATAGTGGCTCAAGACGCCAACTGCTGGAATATGATTTTGTAATTGAAAATGATGGTGTTTTTCTGTTGGATATGGAAAATGAGAAAATGCAATTTGTTAGATTCAACTCTAAATCAGAAAAGAATGAGGATCTTTTTAGAAAGGTAATTATTGGTATGGCCGTGTTTGCCATTTTTATACCATTTTGGAAGATGAAATTTTTAGTTTGTTTGATTTTGCTTGGAGTTTGGCTATATCCAAGACAAGCAAAGGAGTTGGTAAAATCATTCTTCTGATTGCAACCTGATTTCAAATACAGAAATTCGGATTGTAAGTAAAAACTTATACTTATAAACATGTCAAACCACGCAACCATACGACGATTAACCCTTGAAATTGAAAAAATACACAGGGGGCAATTTCCTTCATTCAGGGAGATACAGGATTTTCTGAATAGCCACGGCTTTAAAATATCAGACAGAACCCTGGAGAGAGACTTTGAATCACCAATGTTGCAACTATACTGCAACCGTAAAAAATAAAAAGGATTAGCAAAATTGCTAACCCTCTCATTTCCAATTGTCGGGGTGACAAGATTTGAACTTGCGACCCCCCGCCCCCCAGACGGATA
>JAGXIP010000284.1 GCA_024635585.1 Saccharicrinis sp.
AGCCTATGCTGCGAGTGTAATCACCACAGGATTAACCTGGAAAATGGTGCCCAATGCAGCCTTTAAAACAGATATACAATTTGTGAAAACCGAGGCCGATGACAAAGCCAAAGCCACTTTTAATGCCGGCTTTGGTTTGATGTTTTAATTTTAAATAGGAGATTTACTTGGTGATAAGTACATTTAGATGAGTATAATAAAATGATAATAGCAAATAAATATAAGTGGATTTTAATCATCCTAATATCTTGGATTTTTGTTGCTGCAAGCAGTGCTCAAGCCCAGGTGGATTATACCGCCAAGGCTCTAAAAAAGGAAATAGAGAAATGCTGGGGTTTAGATATCAATGATCTGATTCAAATAGACATCGATGCCGATATTCCGGCAGAAGGTCGGTTTTTTACTACTGTGAGACCCACTACCAAATATGTTTATGTAGGAAGAGTGAATAGTTGTAGGACTGGAGGCTGTGCAATTAGTAGCGAAGGATCCGGAACTTCAGAGTATTTTGATTATTTTATACTTTTTGATGAGCGTGCAAACGTGGAATTGGTTAAAATATTTAATTATGCCGCTACCCACGGTCACGAGGTGATGGCCAAGGGCTGGCTAAAACAATTTATAGATTTCAACAACCAAACGGAATTGATAGTCGGGAAGGATGTGGATACCATATCCGGAGCCACAGTTTCGGTAAATGCGATAGCGGAAGATATCAGGCAAAAAACATATTTGTTAGGGAAATATCTTAATTTGAAAGTGCTTAGTGTTAAATAGTTTGGGTGCTTACAGTTTCTGTGTTCAGAGTTCAGAGTTTTTGGTGTTCAGTTTCCGGGTTTTCACAAACTCTAAACAATAAAGCCAAGCGATTATATTTTATTAACATAGTACGACGTGGTAAATATTCTACACTTTGAACGAGGAGTTCCACACTTTTTATTATTGATTCCACATATTGGGTATTTCTGATATTATTCTCAATCATTTCTTATACTTGAACTATGTAAAAGTAATATTCGTCAAAATTAGCATAAAACAACAAATATTTGCTGTTTTTATTGGGGTGTCTCTATCGTTTTTACTATATTTGAACTATCGATAAAGAGTTAATAAGTGTTAATGTTACTATGTTTTGTCATTTACGTAAAATTTAGGAATTAATCTTGTTACTATTTAAGAGTATTATTAAATAAATAAACTAACTATTAATTTTTTGAGTATTATGATTAGAGAGAGATTTAAAAAAGCAAACAACTTGGAAGACAAAATTATATCATTTGTTAGCGAACAACAGCCAGTTCACATTGGTGAGATTTTTAAGGGTTTAAAAATTTCCCAAACCAAAGGCTTGAATTATGTAACTACAATGATTAATCAAGGTAAACTTATCTATGCGTCTCATAACCAAGTTAACGTTTTCTAGGCATCCCGCCAGGAAAAGGAAAATTTATTCCGAACCGCACTTTTAAACTTCCGTCAGATTATATTTTGGCGGAAGTTTTTTTTGTTTAAGAAATCAGGCTTAGAAAAATAGGCCAAGCAAAAAAGCCAACTAAAATAGCTGGCTTTAATCTGATTTGAAATAAATAGGAGGCCTCTTAAAACCTGAAGCTCACGCCAATGCTCAAATAGCTCACGCCAAAACCCATCTCACCAAATGCACCTATATTGGGGGTAAATGCGTATCGGATACCGGCAAACAAATCTGTGGCCAGCTTGGTGTTGCTATCTTTATGCCGTTCATTTGAACCTAGTAGGGTGTATTTTGATCTCTCGAACTTTAGCCCTAAAAAGGCACCACCATACACATCAATTTTATTCCAGTCCTTATTGCCTGTTAAGTCAACCATATCAAAGTGGTAGGCAGCTCGTGGCCCTATTAAAGTTTGACTAAATTCGACATTGTCTATATTTACTGTATTGAATTCGCCCCCAGCAATGGAAAGTAATCCGCCTAAGCCAATATAGCCAATGCCAATTTTATCGCTCAAACCATATTCGTATCTTGCCGTAACAGCAGGTGATTGAGAAGTATAGGCATGGTCGTACATGGACGGAATACCAATTGATATGCCTATGCTTTGCTGTTCAAAAGTCAATGGTTGTGCAAAAATAGAACCTACAAGGCCTAAAAATAGGGCCGTAGTTAATGATAATTGTTTCATAATCTGTGTTGTTTTATTTGTCTCTATTTCTATTTATTTCTCCTTATTTCTTTCCGCTATACGCTTTATGCTGTTCACTACTGCCCCAAGCTCCAAGCTCCATGCTCCTTCACATCAAACGCACAAAAATATAAAATATTAGATAGGTTATAAAAGGTTTAACGTTTTGTTACAAGCTGCACCTAACTATTTATTAACTTTGGCGCAGTTTAACACAAAAGCTGTAAATTATGTCGGTAGCAATGAATCGTCAAAGAAAAGTGACTACGCATGTATTGAGTGAGATGAAGCATAACAAGGAAAAAATAGCCATGCTAACTTCCTATGATTATTCATTGGCTAAGATTGTTGATCAGGCCGGCGTAGATGTTATATTGGTAGGCGATTCGGCATCGAATGTAATGGCCGGATGGGAAACCACCTTGCCCATTACCTTAGATCAGATGATATATCACGGTGCATCTGTAGTGCGTGGGGTTAATAGGGCTCTTGTGATAGTTGATATGCCTTTTGGTACTTATCAGGGTAATTCAAAGGAGGCATTGTCATCTGCGATCAGAATCATGAAAGAAACCGCTGCCGATGCCGTTAAATTAGAAGGTGGCGCCGAGGTGGTAGAATGTGTTTCCCGAATACTTTCGGCCGGGATACCTGTGATGGGGCATCTTGGACTTACACCCCAGTCAATTCATAAGTTTGGAACTTATACGGTTAGAGCCAAGCAGGGTGAAGAAGCGAAGAAGTTAATTGAAGATGCACATTTGTTGCAAGAAACTGGCTGCTTTGGTATTGTATTGGAAAAAATACCCGCCGACCTGGCCAAAAGAGTGGCGGATGAACTTACCATCCCTATCATTGGTATCGGAGCCGGTAGCGGCGTGGATGGACAAGTATTGGTGCTTCATGATATGCTTGGCATTACTCATGAGTTTTCGCCACGTTTTTTACGCAGATATCATAATTTGTTTGCGGAGATAAGTGGAGCCGTTGGAAATTATATACAAGACGTAAAATCAGTGGATTTTCCCAACGAAAGAGAGCAGTATTGATTAGCGGTTAGCGGTTAGCTGATGGCATTTGGCTGATAGCTGATAGCTGATAGCTGGTGGCTGATGGCCGTGCAGCGGTAGGGAAGGGGATAGATACGTTCTTTTTAGGATGGTATTTCTATCGGCAAGGCTCACAACTACCCCGTCTGCTATTTTGTACCTTATACTTACGCTTCTCAACCGCTAAAGCTTTATGTGAAGCCTTGCCGCTGAAAACAACTCACGGGGTGAACATAAGCGCAATGCCAATATTCACCCCGTGAGTATGTGAGTAACACCCGAAGCACCCGCAGGGTGCTTTCCTTACTTCCCCCTATTCGGGGGGATTGAGGGGGGCTTACACTACTCCAAAGCCAAACTCCTTTAAATGATCCCAATATTTGGGATAGGATTTAGATACCACGGATGGATCATCTATTTGTATGTTGCCCATAGTTAATGCGGCAGGAGCAAAGGCCATGGCCATGCGATGATCTTTATAGGTAGCAATGTGAGGTGTTTCGTCTTTTTTGCAAGTCGTGCCATCCCAAATTAAATCGTCCACTTGGTTCGAAGTAAGTACGAAGCCCATTTTTTTGAGTTCAAAAATCAAAGCAGTAATACGATCTGTTTCCTTAATTTTCAGGGTTTGTAATCCGGTGAATTTAAAAGGAATGCCCAAACAGCAGCAAGTTACGGCAAAGGTCTGGGCTAAGTCGGGCTGTTCGATAAAGTTATAGCTAAACTTTTTTGCTAATTCTTCGGTATTTGTCAGTATCAATCCTTTTTGTGAGAATTTGGCATTGACCCCCAGTTGCTTAAAAAGCGCTGACACTTGGGCATCGCCTTGCTCGCTATATTTTTTTAGTCCTTGCAGGTTTAGTTGGCAACCTTTGCTAAGGGCAGCTACTTGGAACCAGTACGATGCAGCGCTCCAATCTGCTTCCACGCTAAAGTCGGTAGGCTGGTACTCACCTTCGGGTACTACAATGGTATTTCCTTTCCAATGGCTCTTCACCCCAAAAGTTTCCATCATCTTTAGGGTTAATAAAATGTAGGGACGTGATATGATTTCACCGGTGAGGGTGAGTTTGAGCCCGCTTTTCATGGTAGGTCCTATCATCAATAAAGCCGAAATGTACTGACTGCTCACATCTCCGGGAAGTTCTAAATCACCACCTTCCAGGGCACTTCCAAAAATTCTCAATGGGGGATAGCCTTCTTGTTCGATATACTCTATTTTTGCACCCAGCTTATTGAGGGCTTCAACCAATATTTTTATGGGACGTTGTTTCATACGCTCGGATCCGGTGATGGTCCATTCACCCACTATTTTGGATAAAAAAGCGGTTAAAAAACGCATGGTGGTGCCGGCAGCGCCCACATCAAAAGTAGTGCTTTCCGATTGAAGAGCTTTAAGCATCAGCTGGGTATCGTCGCTATCGGACAGGTTTTTGATGGGTTTGGCACTGTAAGCCAAAGCATTTAAAATTAATGCCCGGTTACTAATGCTTTTTGAAGTAGGCAATGCTACTGTATAAGGTGACACCTGTTGAGGTGCTGAAATGGTGTATTGCATTGTTTTGTTTTGTTAATTATCAGGTACAAAGTGTCAAGAATCAAGACAAAAGTATCAAGTATCAAGAATCAAGTTTTTACTTCCGTTTATTTTATTTCTATATTTTTCTTTTGTTATATCTTTTTTGTCTCCGCCAAACGACGCTGTCGGGTCCAAGGACGCCGACAGGTCTGGGAGTTATATCTTTTATTTTCGCTACCTATTTCTTTTTCTTATTTCTCTTTGTGATTTCCATTTCTTATTTTGCTCCCCTCTTTCCGCTTTACGCTCTCCTCTTACTGTTTTACACTTCCCTCTCGCGACTTTATGCACTTCTCTTACGATTTTACGCTCTCTCTTGCAGTTTTATCCACTTCTCTTGCAGTTTTACGGTCTCCACTTCTAACTTCTAACTTCTAACTCCAAACTCCCAAAACTCTAAACTCTTAACTCCCAAACCTTACGACTCCTTGTAAAACCGCAGCGCCTCAAATATCTCTTCTCGGGTACAATGCTGGTCGATGGCAATTTGGCCTATATCCTTTAAAAGGGTAAAGTTTATCAGATTTTTTTCGTTCTTTTTATCGTGGGTCATCAAGTTAAATAAGACATCAAAATCATTATCGGAAATTTTGAACTTACCATAAATGGAGACGAGTTCATGATTTATCTCCCGAATTTTAGACATCGGGAAACCACATTTTTTATGACATAGATACAATTCGGCAATCATACCATAAGCAACTGCAAAACCATGTAACACCGGTTTTTTGGTACTCATGGCAAAGCTTTCGAAAGCATGACCGATGGTATGACCAAAGTTGAGGGATTTACGGACGTTTTGCTCGGTAGGATCGGCTTTTACAAAGCCCTCTTTTATGTGGATGGAATTGACAACAAGTGATTTTAGTTTTTCCAGATCAGGCTGGATAATCTTAAAACTCTTTATCGTTTGCCAGGTATCTTCCGAATAGATTAAGGCATGTTTAATCATTTCGGCAAAGCCCGACGAAATATTGTCCTGATCCTGTGTGGCAATAAAGTCGTTACAAACCAGTACCGCGGTGGCATGTTTAAAGGCGCCAATCTCGTTTTTGTATCCGTTAAAATTAATGCCAGTCTTACCGCCAACACTGGCATCTACCTGACTTAATAGTGTGGTGGGCACGTTTATAAAGTCAATACCTCGTTTAAACGTTGCGGCAGCAAAGCCACCCAGGTCGCAAGGCATTCCGCCTGCCAGATTGATAAGTAAGGATTTTCTGTCGGCACCATGGGTGTTTAAAAACAACCATACCTTAGCCAGCGCATCCATGTTTTTGTGCTCATCGCCCTGTTCGATAATAATGATATTGCTTTCATCAATTTCGGGCAAGCCTTTTATCCGCGGATAGCAATGTTGGTACGAACCGCTATCCATCAAAAGAAATATTTTACCCCTCCGATATTTATTAATAAGCGCTGAAAGATCGGTTTTTAAATCACTGCTTGCGTAAACCTTCGATTCGCTATCTTCAATTACCTGCATGGTGCTATATTGTTTGTGTTTTTTGTAAAAACCCCAAAAATAAGCAAAAAAGGTTATTCCGGCATAGTTATAAGCTTAACTATCCAAAAAACTTATAGAAAAGGCATTTTTTAGTATTTAGTTCATCTAAGAAAACCCTCTTTTTTATTATTACCTCTTCTTGATTACCCCTAACCCCTAAAGGGGAATTGGCTTTTGCCGGGGAGTTCTGGTTCTCCCTTTAGGGAGTTAGAGGGTTTTTAGAAGAGAGATTGTTCCATTTTCTTATAGCCACTATTTAGAACCAACTGCACAATAGACCTAATTGATAGGTTGATCCCTGTCTACCAAGCGTGTGCCAAAGACTATAAGGGTTCCACAGTGAAAAATAAATCCCGTATGCATCAGAATACCAAGTTCCGAAAGCGCCGGATTGTAATATCCAATGGCGGTGCTATTGGTGTTGCGTGCGTCGTTGATCAAAGCCTGAATGTATGTTCTGTGGCATAGCCTCACATGAAGTTAAAACCACAGTTCGGACTTTCAGCCCTTCGTCAGGAACGTTGCATAGCTTGCAGTATCGTTATTCCATATTGGATTGTTCCATCCGTTTTGTAATTTGGGGGTTTTTAATTTATTTTACTGAAAATAACCAATGTATTATGAATAATAGAAAGACTGCTGGCAAGATTCAGCTTATTTTTACATTTTTTGTGCTTGCTTTTCTTGCACTTTGGATATGCTCTTTAACTATTATGGGACTGAAGTTAACCTGGCTGCAATGGTCAAGTGCCATTTTATTTGCCCTTACCGTGTTTGGTTTTATGTATGGCGGTTATTTTTACTTCGATATTGAAGAGAAGGATAAACACATTGAGTTGAAGTTTTATAACACTTTTCCCTTTACACGTGAGTTTAAAATGTTTCGTATTCCAGTTTCATCTTTTATAAAATACGAGATAGAAGGTGCTAAATATTATAGGCGAAAATTATTTTTATTCCAAAAACAAGGTAAGCAAATGGCCAAATATCCGCCTATCATGGTATCAGCATTTTCAAAAGAAAACAACGAAGCTTTGCGTAAATTTTTTGCTAAGGTGAAGAAAGGTGTGTCAAAATAGATAAACACCTTGTTTGATACTTGTTGTTTTCATTGTCCACTGTGAACCCGTCCTACCCAAAGTGCTCAAAGAGCACTTTCCAATCTATCCTCCAATTAGGGGGGATTGAGGTTTTTTTTACTCCAATATTCCGTGCTTTTTAATAAAATAATCCTATTTTTGACCTTTGCTTAGTAAGCATAGTTTTTATGATTACGCTTGCGGATTTCTAAATAAATTAAACACGCTTCCCTCATTGACGGATCAACTTAAATATAAGATTGCCATTAGTTTAGTAAAAGGCTTAGGCCCAAGGCTAATCAGAGGTATTGTTGCTTATCTGGGCACTGTGGAGGCTGTTCTTTCGGAAAAAGAAAAGCTACTGACAAAAATTCCTGGTATTGGTACCCGACAAGCATCGCTCATTGCCAACGCCCGACCTTGGGAGAGGGTAGAGCAGGAGATGGCTTTTATTCAAAAGCATAAGATTCAACCCTCTTTTTTTCTGGACGATGATTTCCCCTCACGACTTAATAATTGTGAGGATGGCCCTGTGATGCTGTATAGCAAAGGCGGGCATACACTGGGTGGACAAAAAGTATTGTCGGTGGTGGGGACACGCAATGTGACCGAAGAAGGAAAGAAAAACTGCCGCGACGTAATTCGTGACCTGGCCACAAACCATCCCGAACTGACTATTGTGAGCGGGCTAGCCTATGGGGTGGATATCTGTGCCCACCGTGCAGCCTTAGAATTTGGTCTGCCTACCATTGCCGTGCTTGCGCATGGGCTCGACCGTATTTACCCAGCCTTGCACCGCAGCGAAGCCAAGGAGCTAATTGCACAAGGTGCCCTGCTTACGGAGTTTATGAGTGAAACCAACCCCGACAGACAAAATTTTGTGAAGCGAAACCGCATTGTTGCCGGTTTGAGCGATGCTACCTTAGTTGTCGAATCGGCATCAAAAGGAGGAGCCCTTATCACTGCGCATCTGGCGCAATCGTACAACCGCGATGTGCTGGCTTTTCCGGGGCGTGCTGATGACGAGTTTAGCCGTGGCTGCAATAAGCTGATTAAAACCAATGTAGCGGCACTCATCGAAAATGCGGCTGATTTGGAATATGCGTTGGGTTGGGAAGTGGAAGATAAAAAAGGGGAGGGGCAACAGCTCACTATTTTTAATGAGCCAGCAGGAGAAGCTGGTGTGATTTATAATTTGATTCGGCAGGAAAAAATGGCTTCGGTAAATTTTTTAAGTATAACAACAGGTATTCCCGTTGCAAAAATGGCCACACTATTGTTGCAACTCGAATTTGATGGTTTACTTAAAAGTCTGCCTGGCAACATGTACCGATGTTTGTAGTAGAAATTGGTGGTTTTATCATAAATAATGACACTTTTACCAAACATTTTACGAACTTTCGCCGTAGAAAAGTCAAGGCCTTTTTTATTGCAGCCTATTTGGCACATAACTATATACAGATGGTAAACATTAACACACACAAGCCTAATATAATTACGCTCAATCGTATGGCTATGCGCTTGGGTTTTTTACGTTCCAAAATTCTCATATTATTACTGGTGCTGGTCGCTTGGCCGGGCGAATTTTTGCAAGCACAAAACAAAACATATGACTATGACGCATGTGCTGGTGGTGTTTTGCAGGGGTCTACTCTAATGGATCTTACCAATATTAATGCCGGTCATAAAGATGGTGGCACATGGACTGTTCCGGCCCCGCTCGAGATTTCTGACATTTACTCAGCTAACCCTATCATTACCGGATTAGTCTTTGGTCAAACATATACCTTAAAATGGAGTAAGAATAAATCCCAGGTATATACTTTTACTGTGGACGTGCCTTTTCAGGCAGTTGGTTTTAGCCTGCTAAACGCGAATGGTACGCAAGATGATGTGTTCAATTCAGGAGCTTCTCACGCATTCTCTATTGATCCTACTACAGGAACAAATTATGTATTTTTTAGCCGTGATTATCCTGATGGATTAGCAAATACAGAGCAATCGGGGTTTAATACTAACCTTAATTATGCCGTTCCGGCATCGGGCGTTAATGAAGTCTGGGGACGAATAACTGATGGGAATGGATGCATTAGCGAAACCAACAGAATTGCTGTTTCCAATGATGCCATTGTCATTAATGTAGAGGGGGGCGGCTCTGTATGTGACCCTTCGGTTTTGAATAATGAGTATCTAATTGTCTCGCCTTATGATGAAGTCAATTATGATTATAGATGGTTCAGGGATGGATTGAATATCATGCCTGCTGATCCGCGCAGGCTGCTTATTGACGCTTATGGCGAATACATCGCCAGAGTATATGATAAGGGTACGGCTACTCTTAGAGCCTCATCCACGCCAGTAACGGTTGCCAATCGCCCTTTACCTGATATTATCATGAATCCCACCGGGGAAGTAGCCCTTTGCCCGGGGTCTTCGGTAACCATCAACACTTCTCTTTCACCTGCCACGCCCAATGCTGGGTCATTGCCTTTGGGCTTCACCTGGTCCAGAAGCGGTGTGGAGACTGTTACTGGAACCCTTGTGGCTCCTTACGAAGATGACATCACCGTCAATACTTCTGGGAATTATGAATTCAAAATATTTGAAGAGAACAATTCCTTTTGTTATAAAGTCTCCGATGCTACATCCCTGATTGAACCGGCAGCCCATATTGAAGCTATTAATGATGGCGTATGTGCCCCGGCCTTCCCTACCTTGTTATTGGAAGTAATTGGTGCTGCCAATGATTTATGGACGTTAACTTTGTCCGATGGGTCCATTCATACCATTCAGGACACTGATGGCGATGGATTTGGTTCTTTGGTTGTCACCCTCACCAATCAAGTGTCGGTCGCTACCGATTTTAGCATTAGTACTATAGGCACTACTTCGGGTTGTAATATTACAGATTTTCCCGATGCAACCACTTTTAATGTAGAGTCGGTGCCGACCATACAGGTAGTTACAGGAACTGGTGTTTGTGCCCCATTAAGTATTACTAATATTCGACTTACCAATTCTGAAAATGGTGTGGAGTACCATCTGATGTATGATGATGGAATCAATCCTCCATCCGCAGTGCAATCATGGATGAGTGGAGGCAACGGTCAAACCCATACCTTTACCCCTGTAACTGCGGTCGGTTCCTATACTGTTGAAGCTACCGGTTGCAGTGGAGTGGTAACCATGGCTGGTGGACCATTTGCTATCAGTAATGCACCTACCGTCTATGCTATTTCCACCCCTAGTCCAGCCTGTGTAGGGTCAAGTTTGACTCTGAGTGGATTAGAAGCAGATGTTGTTTATTTTCTACTTAGAAATAATGTAAGAACCGGTGCTTTTATTGATGGATCTGCAGGGGCAATTGTTTTTGGAGGCTTGAGTGCAGGAGATTATACCGTAGAGGCTGAAAGAAATGGATGTGTGCAGCCTATGAATGGTACATTACGTATACAAGCTACCCCACAGCAATTTACTTTGACGACCAATAAAAATTCTTATTGTTCAGGTGTTGCCAATACTGGCGTTGAGTTGAGCTTAAGTGGTTCGCAAAGTGGTATTAAGTACCAGCTGCAACGTAATACAGGAGGAGGCTTTTTGGACTACGGCACGGCCGTTGATGGCACTAACAGTGCATTACTTTCTGCCTGGCAAAATATTCCCGATGGCACTTATCGCGTGGTGGCGAGAACATCTGCCGGATGTACCAATAATATGACTGGACGCCCCGTAATTGTCGAGACTATACCTCCATCTGCTGTATTTACTACCTCTAATCCAAACAGTCGATGTGTGGGTTCATCTGTTGATTTTTATATAAACGTATGGCTTTCGGGTGCTCAACCATTCAATTTCGATATAATTAACAACATTGGTGAACCTGTTATTTCGGTTTCAAATTATTATTCCGACTCCTATTCAGTGCTGGTGAATCCTGCCTCAAATGCTACTTACACACTGACCAATTTGACCGATGCTTCTTCTTGTGAGCCGGAGCTAAATGTTGGTCAGGTTCAGTTTTTTGTAAGACCGCTTCCTGTATTTAATTTTTCATCATCTCCTAATACTATTGGTTTAGTAGCAGGTGTTCCTAGTACCAGTATTTGTTCAGGTAGTCCGGTTACGCTTGAAATGCAAGTTTCAAATACATCGGGACCTTATCAATACAGTTGGAGTCATGGTCTTGGAAATTCAGTAAATGTTACATTTTCGCCTAGTCAAACAAGAACTTATGATGCAACAGTTCGAAATGAATATGGTTGTCAGGATACCAAACCGGTAGAGGTTGTTGTGAATTCTTTACCGGTAATTGATTTTAACCTTGCAACTGGAACAAATGAAGTCTGTGAGAATGAAGGAACAGTAGCTTTGATTCCCGTAGCTCCTAATGATGCAGGAGCTTTCTTCGGTCCAGGTGTGTCAGGAAACTTCTTCGATCCCGCCGCCGCCGGTGCTTCATTGATACCTCATAATATTAGTTATACCTTTCAAAATACCACTACTGGGTGTGCAAGTACAATTACCAAACCGGTCATTGTGCATCCAAAACCTAATGTGAGTGTATTGGGTAATCAAACTAATTTCTGTGCCGATCAGTTGACAGGGACACTATCTGGTAATCCACAAAATAGTAATGGTATTTGGGTGCTAGCAGCTGGTGCAAGACCATGGTTCAGCGATAATGGTAATGGTAGGGCTAATATAAATATTACTGGGGCATTGGCCGATGCAGGTGAAAGTTCTTATACAGCTGATTATATCTACACAGATCCTACTACCGGTTGTGTTTCTGACGGAAATTATTTAACCTTTAATGTTCGAGATGATTTAAGTAATAATGTTGATTTTAGATTGTCTGGTGGAGGAGC
>JAGXIP010000285.1 GCA_024635585.1 Saccharicrinis sp.
ATGCAAACTGAGCAAACATATCAAGTTTTCTAGCCTCCTTACGATCAAAATAATCGTTAGGGTTGTAGTTTTTTACTTCACAAGCAAATCTTGTCTTGAAATTGGTGGCGTCAAAACGAGTAATGGGCTCACAACCACTTACTCCGTTCACCAGGTTTTTCCAGAACTCTTCTACCGAGTTACCTAGCGGAGT
Organism: Saccharicrinis sp.; assembly: GCA_024635585.1. GTDB lineage: Bacteria > Bacteroidota > Bacteroidia > Bacteroidales > Marinilabiliaceae > Saccharicrinis. The sequence goes on from JAGXIP010000285.1 coordinate 194, forward strand.
TATGGCCCCCAGCCCCGTAACTACTACTCTTTTTAACTCCATAACTTCTGTTAAAGTGTACTACTTCTTTAATTTACTTACTTAGCGTTTTCCTCTATATAAGAGACGGCATCACCAACTGTGCCAATGTTTTCTGCTTGATCATCAGGAATAGCGATGTTAAATTCCTTTTCAAACTCCATGATCAACTCAACAGTGTCAAGAGAATCCGCTCCTAAATCATTAGTGAAGCTTGCTCCTGTTGTAACTTCAGTTTCGTCAACGCCTAGTTTGTCTACGATGATTGCTTTAACTCTTGATGCAATGTCAGACATAGCTTTTAATTTTAAGTTAATAATTTAAATTTACTGATTAAAATAACAGTGCAAAGGAAAAAAATAAGCCATAACCAGCCAAATATAATTCAATTAAAATCATTAAAGAAAGTTTTTTTTATAATTTTGATGCTTTAAACTTGACAATTTGTAATATTCAAATAACAGTAAATGAGTAAAATAGCCATATTCGCCTCAGGGTCGGGAAGTAACGCAGAAAACATCGTAAAACACCTAAATGGGAGGCTTAATTCGGTCAATTTTCACTTTTTTACCAACAGCTCTAAAGCTTATGTAAATGAACGAGCGCTTAAATTGAACGTGAAGCTCACTTTATTTTCAAAAGATGAGTTTTATAACAGTGATAAAATTGTGGATATTTTAATGGCTGAAAAATGTAACCTCATCGTTTTGGCCGGTTTTTTATGGCTGATGCCTAAAAATATAATTCAAGCCTTTCAGGGTCGAATTATTAATATCCATCCTGCCCTTTTACCCAAGTATGGAGGTAAAGGAATGTACGGAAAAAGAGTTCATGAAACGGTGGTGGCGAATAAAGAAACAGAGAGCGGCATTACCATACACTTTGTGGACGAAAATTACGACGAAGGAAAAATTATTAAACAAGTACGGTGTGCCATTTTGCCTAGCGATACTGCTGAGGACGTAGAACGTAAGGTGCGTGAACTCGAATATGAGCATTATCCAAAAGTGGTGGAGAGGCTTTTGGCTGATAGCTGATAGCAATTAGCTGATGGCTTTTAGCAAATAGCCTTTTTAAACCTCGGGTTCCGACTCAGACTAAGCTGTAAATGTCGTGACCCGAGTAAAGGGATGGGGTTAGAACGGAAAACGGTTTCTGCATTCGTTTTAATAGCCGGTATCTCATTCTAATCTACATTTAAATCTTTGCCAAAAATGGATTCTTTTACCGACTACTTTTATCCTACTATTTCCTTCCTTATCTCTTAAAAGGTAACTGCAATTTATCCAAATTTTGCATATAAATTATCCTCTACACCAATTCTGAATTCACTATATTGACATTTAAGTATTTAATTACTATATTATCCCTTGGTTAAACCTCCTGATAAATTTTGCTTATAAAACCTTGTAACCTAAATTACCTAGGATATCATATGTTGAACCGGCAAATGCTATTCTTCACAGCTGTTTTAGTAATGGTTATTATAAAAAACAACTATCAATGAATCCAATGAGTCATCATTTCGAAACCATTGCGTTTGATGCCCGGGATGGCATAAAATGTAATCTTAAACACCTGATTAACGGGGATACGCCAAAAGGTCCAGTGCTTTTGGTGCATGGTGCAGGCGTTAGGGCAAATATTTTTGACCCACCTACGGCACAAAATCTTATCACCCAGCTTGCATTGGACGGCTACGATGTATGGCTCGAGAACTGGCGGGGAAGTATTGATCTGGAACCTAATACATGGGATTTGGATCAGGTTGCTCTTAACGATCATCCGGCAGCAGTGCAGAAGGTGGTAGAATTAACTGGGCACAAACACATAAAGGCCATTATTCATTGCCAGGGAAGCACTAGTTTTATGATATCGGCAGTGCTTGGACTGGTGCCCCAGGTAACAACCATCATTAGCAATGCTGTTTCGCTGCATCCTGTGGTGCCAAAGTTTTCAGCGCTTAAATTGAATTTTTATCTCCCTTTTATCAAGCTCTTTTACAAATACCTCAATCCAGCCTGGGGTCTCGATGCACCAAATATTAAAGCGAAGTTCCTACGCTTATTAGTGGCTGCTTCGCATCATGAAAATGACACCTTAGTAGGCAAGTTTGTGAGTTTTACCTATGGGGCAGGTTTCCCAGCTTTATGGTTGCTCGATAATCTCGATAAAAAAACAATGGATTGGATTCAGTACGAGTTTGCCGAAGTACCGATCTCTTTTTTCAATCATATTAAAAAGTGTGTGCGTAAAGGTGTGCTAATACCTTTAAACTCCAATAAAGGCTATGCAACTTACCTAGATCATGCACCAAAAACCAATGCACGAATAATACTTTTTGGAGGAGAACAGAATTTATGCTTTCACCCAGATAGCCAACGTAACACCTTTAATTATCTCGAAAAAATAAAACCAGGATTTCATAAGTTGTACATCCTTGAAGGCTACAGTCATCTGGATATTTTTTTTGGTAAGAATGCGCATAAAGATGTATTCCCACTTATGATACAGGAACTTAATAAAAACTAATTATGGCTATTCCAAAACGAATTAAACGATATGAAGGACGTCATGCCTTGGTAGATGGCATACCTTATATAATGCCAGTGAGTGCAAAAAAATCACCAGCCCTGATGGCTGGATTTGCTTGCGATTGGGAAAAAGCCAATGCTTTGCTCCCCGGAAATGAAATACATGCACTCAAACTGCCCAACGGAAAGGCGGCTCTTTTGATTACGGTTATAAATTACATCGACACCAGCATTGGCAAATACATTGAATATAGCATTGCCATCGGGTGTACGCATGGCCGCAAACCTGCACCACCTATACTCAATGCGGCAATGATGAAGACTTATGGCACAGGCCAGTATATACTGGACTTACCTGTGAGTTCCGAAATATCGGTGAAGGGCGGCAAGGGTATTTGGGGTATGCCCAAGCACAAAGCCAATCTCGATTTTAAAGTGACGGATGACAGGGTGAGCAGTCAGTACGAAAAAGATGGACAGTTTGCCTTTAGAATCGAAACCGAGCGGCCCAAATCATCATCCTTAAGCCTAAAAGGGGGCACAGTGAATTACTGCCGTTTCCGAAATATGCTGATGGCCTCTTACATATATTTTAACTCCAAGGCAGGCGTAAATCTTTTTGGTAAGGCGAGGGGCAACTTATATATCGGCGACCATCCTCGGGTTTCTTTTTTAAAGGATATCGACATTAATCCCAATCCGTTTTTTACCTTATTTATGCCACAGGCCAATGGCATACTTGATGATCATTTCGATTGTTGGTTTATGACCTACGACAATCCCCCTCAGGAAATGCCCGAAGGACTGGAGAGTATTTTTCACCTTGGACAAACGGAAGACTGGTTGGCAGCACCGTCACTGGATTATCAGAAATACAAAATCGGTGCGACCGATGCGAAATAATTAGTTAGCCTGAAAGACCAATTTTAAATAGATACGAACCATGAAAAAATTACTCACATTAAACAAGGTCATCTTATTTGCTTGCGCTTCCATGTATTTCGGAACTGGCTGGTCTCTTGTTTTATTTTCCTTTCCGGGTGCGCCGGAATTAACGCCCAACAACTACTACATGCAGTTTGTGCCACAAGTGCAGGCAGCTACTCAGTTTTTTACCTACATGACTATGTTGATGATGGTGTGTTGTGTGATATTTATTATAGAGGAATGGAAAACAAGCATAAAATGGTACCCTATTATTTTTCTGGTACTTGTGATTATGGCCACCTCGCTTACCATCTATTTTATATTTGAATACAATGAGCAGATGGCGGCAGGCATTACCGATCCGGCAATACTAAAAAGCGTGTTAAAAAAATGGATGAACCTGAATACGATTCGAGTAAGTATTTGGACTTTGCAATGGTTGGTTATGGGCATTTACTTTTTCCGTGCCGACCTTAAATTAAAACATGCATAAGAAAGGATCTGTAGTGGGTAATTCATGTATTAGCTAAGTTATGATTGTTTCAACCGTAAAAATATCTAATATCTATTCAATACGGTTCGCTTTCCGAATACAAGTTCGGAACAGGCTTTTCAGAGCTTTGTCGCAACTTAATAATATTCATAGGGAAAACCGTGTGCTATTACAGATTGGCCTTTCAGGCCACAATATTAAAACTTCATGCTCTGAAAGAGCGAACTGTAAAAGCATAGTCCTTTAGGGCTATGTAAATGAATAGCAGGAAGTAAAGGGCTGTAAGTCCGACCTGTATTGTATTACCTATTTTTTAATTCAAGCCTTGTTTCACATTGCCCACTATTAATCATATAGGTCTAAAAGAAACTAGGTAATTGAAAACTCTTAATTGTAATGCGAATGAATAAATTTCTAAATCTTATCGTCATCATCATTTCTATCGCTACCATCCTTTCGGGTTTAGTGCAGATGATTTCGCCACGAACGGTGCTCACCTTTATTCAGGGTGAGATAACGCCTACATCATCCCATTTTTTTGCCATCGTAGGCATGTTTATGACTTTATTTGGGGCTTTGATGCTTCATGCCATTTACAGTGCTTCCGCACAAAGACCTGCTATATTTTGGTGCGCCATGCAAAAACTGGGTGCTTTTGCAGCGGTTGGTCTGGGAATTATTAATGGAATATTTGCCCCAATCGCCGCAGCGGTTGCACTTTTTGATTTATTCTCGGGTCTAATATTTCTATTTTATCTTAAGCGCCGGACTGTGCAGGCAGGGAGCGAATAATTCATTTTAAAGGTATGAAGCATCTTAGTTACTTCTTTTTTTACACCTATGTTGGGCTGGTGCTTTTGGCGGGATTTTGGGGAGCTTTTATCAATCCCTATTTTGATTTTGACTTACTCTTCGGTCTGGATACGGATACCCTTGTTGCGGATGAGCGCATTAATTTGTTGAGTCAATACCGTTTTTTAAGAGCCTTGGAATTTGGTTTTGGTCTGTTTTCAATACTTTTTGTAAGGCGAATTTTTGCTGAAAAAGCATTTAATATGCTGTTTCTCATCATTATGGGGGCAGGCATATTGGCAAGGGTTGTTGGCTGGGTGGTGGATGGAACAGCCAATGTCCTTACACAGTTTTTTATGTTTTATGAATTGATAGGCTGGGTTCTAATTTTTGTTTACACGCATAAAATACGTAACAAACATGCTCATTAAAAGAAACGATAACATACAGCAACAAAAGCGGTCACTTATTTTAGCTGGCGGTGGTATGCGTTTGGCTTATCAGGCGGGGGTACTCATTGCTTTGGATGAGAATGGTGTTTCATTTAACCATGTGGATGGGACTTCGGGAGGGATTTTTAACGCCGGAATGTTGGCTTCGGGGCTCAATGCCCATCAGATTGCTCAAAACTGGCGACAATTGGATATGAAGCATTTTATGTCGGCACGTCCGCTGAAAAGTTATTTTAAACCATTGAATATGATGGGCTATGCCGATGCAAATGGTATACGTAACAAGATTTTTCCGGGGCTGGGGATAGATGTGGAAAAGATAAATCGGTTTGCAAATGGCGACATCACTTTTAATGTGTGCAATTTCTCAAACAAGTCTATTGAATCTATACCTAATGATACGGTAAAAGTAGATCACCTGATTGCCGGCGTTTCACTACCCATTGTGATGCCGGCCATTGAAATAGACAGCCAATGGTATTCGGATGCGGTATGGATTAAGGACGCTAACTTGATGGAGGCTGTGAAGCGGGGAGCCGATGAGCTTTGGTTGGTTTGGGCCATAGGCAATACGGCCACCTATTTGCCCGGCGCCTTGAATCAATACGTCCACATGATAGAGATGAGTGCCAACGGTGGCCTGCTCGAAGAATATGCCCGGATAAAGATGATTAATACTCAAATTGCCGATGGTAAGCCTGTCCATGGGCAAAAAAAGCCTCTTACCTTATTTGTTATCAAGCCAGAATTTCCGCTTCCGCTGGATCCAGATTTGTTTTTTCATAAAATAGATGCCCGTTCACTTATTAATATGGGCTACGCCGATGCCAAAAAAAGTATCAAATCCATGCCCCTCGAAGGAGTAGCTCTGGATGCTGAGGCTACTAAGATGAAAGATCCCGGCATCCGGCTAAATATCCGTAACCAATTTCATGGTCAACTTTCAGATAAAAAACATCAGCATAAGGTAAGTCTTTTTACTTACATGGTATTTTCATCTCGCGATAACGAGGAAAGACTAAACATCTATTCCAGTATCTATATTGAAGCTTTTGAACAAGAGATACCCTGCTTCGATCATCAGATAAAATCATCAAAAATTGATGGTAAAAGTAAAGCCGAATTTAGTAGCAGTTTCATGCTCCATAACGATGAATAC
>JAGXIP010000286.1 GCA_024635585.1 Saccharicrinis sp.
CAATGGCGTGGTGCATGTTATTGATGCCGTATTGATTCCACCTACAAATACTGTTTACGATGTAATTAAAAACAGCGACGATCATAACACCCTGGAGGCAGCTATTAACGCAGCCGAACTCGATGGAGCATTAATGGGTGACGGACCTTTCACCGTGTTTGCACCTACGGATGCAGCCTTTAACGCACTGCCTGAGGGAACTGTAGCAGCATTATTGGAAGACCCAACTGGTGATTTAGCTCAGATTCTGCTTTACCACGTAGTTGGTTCAAAAGCATTGAGCACAGACCTAAGTGATGGAGAAATTATTGCTACCCTACAAGGTGAAAATGTAACTATATCCATAATGAAAGGTGTAGTTAAAATTAACAACGCAGTAGTTTCCATAGCCGATATTGCTGCAGAAAACGGTGTGGTACATGTGATTGATGCAGTACTACTTCCGCCTACATTCACCTCTGTTGACGACGAATTTAAACAAGCAACTATTAGCTTGAGCCCAAATCCGGCGTCATCGAGTACCAGAGTAATATTTGAGAACACATATACCCATAAAACAAAAGTATCCATTTACAGTGCTTCGGGTAAAGTAATATTCTCTAAATTTATGAATGGTTCCGAAACCATTATCGATGTGAGCAGGCTATCCAAAGGATTGTACTTTGTGATTCTTGAATCGAATGGTAACAAAAAAACAGAAAAGTTGATTGTTAATTAAATAGGTGATCATACAAAAGCCTGTCCCTTAAAAGAGACAGGCTTTTTAATTTGACTTATGCGAATGATGTTCCCTAACGCAAACAAAAATAATATAATTATTTAGCTCAAATTAAGATTTTACAATCTTAAAACTTCATGGAAACCCCTAATTTAGTGCTAAAGGTATTCCCTCCGGCAAATTCTAGATTTATACCCCATTTTCTGCTCCAATAATATCTTCCTCCAATCTGAAGTCCTAAATCTAAATCATCATGCCCATTAAAACCCACACCAGCATTTGCACCAGCATACACATCCCAATCAGGGGTTATTTCAAACAATCGATTAAAATGGTAATCTCCTCTAAATCCAATTGAAAATGCGGTTTCATTGTCAAATACAATATTAACTTGGGGACCAATAGTTACTTCATCATGAACGGCAAAATCAACACCCGCATACACCGGAAGTCCATAGGAATTAAAACCTAATCCCATATTTAACTGTTTTCCACCTTTGGACAGTGGCGCCCTAAAACCTTGAGCCATTAATGCTCCCGATAAAAAAAATAAAATCGCTATTACTTTTAGTTTTGTCATGTTTGATATTTTTTGTCTTGTTTAGAATAATTAAATAATTACAAACCAAATATTTTGTAGTAATATTTGAAAGCCCAAATTTGCACATTATTTATGAGCAATAGCATTTAAAAAATTTAAATATTACCCTCTTTATGCGCAAAAACAATTCCTATCCTTTCAAAACGTAACGCTTATAATAGTTTGTATGCAGAGTTTAACTTATTTTTGCATCAAAACTCAAGTTATGGCAGAAAAAGATTACAGCTTACTACTAGAAAAACTCAATAACAACAAAAAATGGCCTTTACTTTATATGTTTAAGTTTATTACACCAAACGAAGACGGCAAAGTAAAAAAAGTTGTTTCGCTCCTACCCCAACATGGGGAAATATTATACAAACACACAAAAAATTTGAAATTTGTTTCTATTACCTGCAAAGCCAAAATGCCATCGGCGCAAAGCATTGTTGACGTTACGGCTGACATAAACAATATTCAGGGTATTATATCATTATAGAGGTTGTTAGGTTAATAGGTCGTTAGGTCAGTAGGCTTATAGGGCGATAGGTTGTTACCCGGTTTGCAACAGAAAATTTACTTTGTATTTTCAGAGTAATGAATAATACTCTCGTGCTGCCATACTAAGATTGAGAAAAACATCTACTTTTGCTCAAAAATACAAATCCATGGATTTACTAACTTTCGCCGACTATGCCGGAACCTGTGCCTTTGCCATTAGTGGCACCTTGGCGGCCAGCGAAAAAAAACTTGACTTATTTGGTGCCAGCTTTATAGGTTTTGTTACTGCTATTGGTGGTGGTAGCCTACGGGATTTACTATTGGGCAATACACCTGTGGTTTGGATAAGAGGGATGGATTACTTTGCTCTGATTATGATTTCGCTGGTGTTTACTTTTGTTTTTTACCGTTATATCATCAAACTTAAACAGACTTTATTTCTGTTTGATACCATTGGCATTGGTGCATTTACCATTATTGGTATTGATAAGGCATTGCTATTTGGCATTAGCGCCCCTTTAGCCATGGTTATGGGACTTTCAACGGCTGTTGTGGGTGGGGTTATACGCGACACTTTATGCAACGACGTACCACTTATTTTCCATAAAGAAATTTACGCCACGGCATGTATCATCGGAGGTATCATTTATTTGTTGTTGTACCGCTTTGGAGTAGATACATTTTATTCGCAGATAGCCACCATGCTTTCTATTATTGCCATACGACTATTGGCCATAAAACTAAACCTAAGCCTTCCTAAAATAACGCATTCAGGGAAATAAAATGTAAAATATTAAGCGTTATTGCCTTTAATATTAACAACCTTAGCTTATCATATTTTTCCTAAAGTTTTTGTACACAAACCATCGGCCTTCTCTTCAAATCCTAATTTTTTAAGATAGCTTAAATGATTTTTACTGCCAGCATGAGCTAGTACTTTGGTAATGCCATGTGCTGTAAAATATTTATGCAAACGCGTATAAATATATCGTCCATTTTTAAAATCGCGGTATTTTGGACCCACGTAATCGAGCCGCACACGTAAAATATTATCTTCTTCGCGATGAGCCAAAAACAAACCAGCCACCTGCGCATCACGTAACACAAAAAAGCTCAAATCATTCAGTTCGGGATTATACTTAAATCCCGGAAAAAATCGTTGTATTTCCTTGTCGTTAAATTGCAAATATCGTGTTAAGTATAAATCGTTTGGTCGCACCTCTAAAGTTTCAAAGGCTTCTTTGGTTTTAAAGATTTGGATAAGAAAATACAAATCTACAAAAGCAATATAGAGGTTCATAAAACCCACAGGTAATGCCCCAATCAGGAAACCGTACAAAGAGAAAATAACCGCTCCAATTAAGTTTAAAATCCGAAATTTAACAATTGAACTCATGGATATGGAAATGGCTATCATTAGTGAAGCCGCATATCCAATCCATTCTAAAATACTAATTTCCATGTCTGTGAAAGATTAATAATTATTCATACCAAAACTAATAACTTTCAAATATAAGAGTTATTTTAACTGTCAGATAAAAAAATAGGATTCAAAATTCGTTCATAATGTCGTTCTCTCTATATTAGCAAACTCATAAATTCACAAGAAGCAAACAAGTATTTTTTTCATTAAGCACCTATTCATGAAGCGTTTATTTTCCCACTTGCTGTTTAAAGTTTTCCTGGCCATTGTTTTAGGAATTGCTTTTGGTCTTTATTTACCCGAATCTGTCATCAGGATTTTTGCCACTTTTAACGCTTTTTTTAGTCAGTTCTTAAACTTTGCAATTCCTTTGATTATTATGGGATTGATTATGCCGGCAATTTCAGATTTGGGAAAAGGTGCAGGCAAGTTGCTTTTGGTTACGACTGCCATTGCTTATGGTTCCACGCTTTTTTCCGGGTTTATGACCTATTTTACAACTTTGAGTATTTTTCCATCCTTATTGGAATCCTATGTTGATAAAACGGCTCAAATAGCTCAAACGGCAAAAGAATTATCGCCTTATTTCAACATCACTATTCCAGTAGCTTTAGATGTGATGACGGCTTTGGTATTGGCGTTTGTAATTGGATTAGGACTGGCCTATCAGGAAAAATCATCCTTAAAATCGGTTGTTAAAGATTTTCAGACAATTATAATGCAGCTGATCGAAAAGGTGATTGTGCCCTTATTGCCGCTATTTATATTAGGAATATTTGCAAATATGGCTTTTAGCGGGAAAGTGTATTCCATACTCTCGGTATTTGTGAACATCATCGGTGTTATTTTTGCCATGCACATCATCCTATTGCTGCTGCAATATTCGATTACCGGAATACTTACTAAAAAGAACCCCTTACGTCTATTGGTGACCATGATGCCTGCTTATTTTACAGCCTTGGGTACACAGTCCTCCGCGGCCACCATTCCAGTTACTTTAGAACAAACCCTAAAAAATGGCGTATCTGAAAAGATTGCAGGATTTGTGATTCCGCTTTGTGCCACCATTCACCTATCGGGAAGTATAATGAAAATTACCGCATGTGCCATGGCATTGTTGATTTTGGAAGGAATGCCCTTTGACTTTACGCTTATTGCAGGTTTTATTTTTATGTTAGGAATAGCTATGGTTGCTGCCCCTGGTGTACCCGGTGGTGCAATTATGGCTGCCATAGGTATCTTACAATCCATGTTAGGATTTAATGAGGAAATGATAGGCCTAATGATAGCACTCTATATTGCTATGGATAGTTTTGGAACAGCCTGTAATGTTACAGGAGATGGCGCCATCGCGCTTGTGGTGAATAGAATTACCAAAGTAAAGCTATAGGTTGGAATAGGTTGGAACACATATCAACCCTACGGGTTTGTTTTTCCTCACCTTAAAGAGCCATCAGCTCGAATCCAACGGACTAAAGTCCATTGTTACAACATATATCAACCCTACGGGTTTGGATTTCTTCATCTCAAAGATCCTAAGGCTCGATCCATCTTGTTGAACTGGAATTTATTCCAGCATAATGAGTTATCTCATTATAGGAGAGCCATAGGCTCGGTGCATATTTTCCTTTCTTCTATATCTGTCAAGCTCTATATGTTTCGTTCCTAAGGAACTTGTTTTATGTTTTCACTTCTATCCAACGGACTAAAGTCCATTGTTACAACATATATCAACCCTACGGGTTTGTTTTTCTTCATCATAAAGTGCCATCGGCTCGATCTATCTTGTTGGGCCGGAATTTATTCCAGCAGAATGAGTTGTCTCATTATAAGAGAACCATAGGCTCGGTTCATATTACCCTCTTTCTCACAATCAAATCAAATCTTCAAATAGATAACACCCAAAATAACTTCATTGAGCTAAAGATTAGAAATACAAAACCACTTATTAGTTTTTTAATATATGCACCTTTTGTATTAACGAAAGTAATTCATCTTTGTTTATGGGTTTTGAAATATAATAGTTACACCCTGCTGCAATAGCTTTTTCTTTGTCGCCACTTAGCGCATAAGCAGTTTGAGCAATAATTACCACCTCTTTGTTGAATTGCCGGATCTGCCTTGTGGCACTATATCCATCCAAGCTGGGCAATTGAATATCCATCAGAACCAAATCGATATCAGGGTTTTTCCTGCAATATTCAACCGCATCAAAACCATTTCGTGCAATTAATATTTCTTTGGCAAATCGCTCAACAGTAATTTTAAAAAGTTCTGCAGATGTTTCATCGTCTTCAGCAATTAAAATTTTAAGCCCCAATATTTCAGGAGTAATCTGATTTCTTTCATTTTTCATCGAATTAACTTTTTCAACTACTTTATTTTCTTTTGGTTCAGCATTGTTAGGTAAGGTGAAATAAAATGTTGAGCCAATACCTTCTACACTTTTTAGCCAAATTTTTCCGCCTAACATTTCAATGTAGGCTTTTGAAATGGCTAATCCCAAACCTGAGCCCTGCAATGCCCGTTTATCTTCGATATCGGCCTGAACAAAACGTTCGAAAATAGCTCTCTGTCTAGCCTTGGAGATTCCAATACCAGTATCTTTTACATAAAATTCCACCTCTGATGATCCCTTTTCCTTTTTTATCTTATACCCCAATTCAATTGTACCTTGTCTCGTAAATTTAATCGCATTTTTGACGAGGTTCGTTACGATAGAATTGAATTTTTCAAAGTCTGTTTTAAGGCTAAAATCCGGTTCAGATGTATCATTTTTAAATAGGAGTTGAGTTTCGTTATTCGCTGCTTCAGGTTTAAA
>JAGXIP010000287.1 GCA_024635585.1 Saccharicrinis sp.
AACTGCATGGGTTGTTCTGTAATGCTTGTTGTTAGGTCTGTAAAATTCAAATACCGTAATCCGCTTAAGGCATATACCCCTGTGGAGTTATCGATTTTCTGAATGCTTGCATTTCCTCCCGAAAATGTTATTTTTTGCACCTTACTCAATAAGTAGGCGGTTTGTGTGCACGTACTTTCTTTCACAATCATGTTTTGTGCTTGCAGTCCTGTCAGTCCGAGTCCTAACAACAGTATAGCACTTAATTTCAACTTTTCGTGTCGCATTTTTTCCTTATTATTTATTGTTATTCATTACTCATTTAAATTTTCGTTATTCTGTGTCAGTTCATTGTTGCTGTCTTTTTTCATTATGCTGGGTAATTTCTCAATAACCTCACCTCACTTGCCCATATATCGATTTTGTATGCAGTTATCTCACAAGCTAAAATAACAATATTATTAATAGCAATAAATTCAATATTTTATTGATTTCTCAAATGGTTGTTAAGCTTTCTATAAGCCCACAGCACTTCTCCTTTTTCACAGCACTCCACCTAACCCCGCAAACCCTTGTATAATTCATAATTCTCCTCATCGAAACACACAAGAATTACTTTTATTGAAGGTTGATTTTTTTAATGATTTGATGGCTGAAAAGGCAATTTGATTGAGATCCAGCGAGGATGCCAGCATGTCGGTAGGCAGGGATAAACAACTTCAAGCATGCCCATATCAAAATAAAATTGGAAGAATTGGATAGCCTGTCCCGAACTTGTATTCGGGAGGTGGATGCGGCATTGCCCAATTGGAGCGTAGCGGAATTAAAAAACAACGATAGTTAAATCGCTAACGCAATTTTTATTAAACTTTTGCTGGCAAATCCTATTTTAGGAACTACCATAACTACAGACCGACTCAAAAAGCGAGGCTAAGTTCCACTTGCCGAAATGTACAACCTAATGGCCATAAAACTGGCAAATTCAAATTAATTATTGACTTCTTCGATTTTCAATTCCCCATGGCGTAGAGAACCGCCGTATACTGTCTGTCCCGCAACCTTGCGGGAAGCCCCGTACAGCCGTCCCGCTTTTTTTTGCGGGATACAGTGGTCCCGTAGGGCGGGAAAATAGTAAGAGGCGTACTGGCGGTTAAATGACCGTCAGCCGTCTACTCCTTCAGCATTTCTTGCTTTGTTCTCTTCCTCACATCTTTAGTGTTTTTTCGCAGGTTTGTAAGGTAAATGTGAGTCATGTAGAATAATTTTCAATTTGCCATCTGTATCTTTTGTGTAAGCAAAAGAATATTCTACTTTCACATCATCACCCTCTTTTGCAGGTGTAAAATAATAATTCCCCATTGCAACAGCCATATTGCCAATGATCTTTGTTCCAATGTTTTCCCAGCGAACATTACTCCATGGTTTTATTGCAAATCCATGGTCTTCGGTATAATTTTCATTCCCACCAATAAAATATGACAAGGCTCCTTGAAAGTCAGTACGAAATTGCTTTTCTGAAGTCAAAGTTGGTTTAAACAAAACACTGCTTTTCTGATAATTGTAAAAGTTATTTATGTGTTCGGTAGCAGCTGTTTCGTAATCACCTTTTTCTAAATAAACTTTCCCAATTTTCACAATACCATCTCCCCAAGCTTTCTGTACGTCTAATACTTCCTGCTCAGTAATAACAGCTTGTGCCTCTGTTTGAGTAATCGCAGTATTTTCTTTCTGCGTGCTTTGTTTACAGGAAGTAATCCCTGATGAGAAAATCGCAGCAAAAATCACTACAATTACTGTCGCATTCATTTTAAAATTTGTCATTTACATATCTTTTGTTTTGAAAATTGTCCCTACTCTTTAAAGGATTTTCGGGAATCTTCTGCTTTTTCTGAGCATGAGCGTACACGTATGATGGTATGGTGTCGTGCCGGACCAAGAGGCGATTTCCTATCAGTTCCCACTGACTTTTTTTTACGAGCAACAAACCTTCAAAAACCTCTGAAATTCGCATGCACTATACCATGTATTGTGCTAGCATTCTATTGTTCTATAAATTCTATTGCCTTCATTATTGGCTCATTTGAATCTTTCCCAATCCATAATAAATGTCCCCATTCATTATCTAAGCCAATAAGTTTTGATTCCTTTATCATTTTATTTGAGTATTCAGCGTGTTCAAATAAAACACTATTATCATTTCTACTATGCAGTATTAGTGTTGGACATTGAATCTTTGAAATTTGTCCTTGCGCTACATCATGGTCAATATCACTCATAAAACCTGTTTTTGAATTATAATATTTAAATGTCGACATGAGATCTTTTATGTCATTCTCCTCTAATCGATGAGGGTTATTCTTTGAAAATTGAGGATAAAAATTATTAGCAATCATTTTGGGAAATATTCCAGAAAATAACCGTATCAATCCCCATACTATTTTTTCTGTTTTTGGATTAAATAGTTTTTTCGCAGTCTTATAAACTTGTCCGTCTTTATCTAACCATTTTTTTGATACAGCTGAAGCCAAAATTAATTTTTCAACTTTTTCAGGATAATTAGAGGTCAATTCAATTGAGGTTAGTCCACCAGCGGATATTGCATATAAAACTACTTTATCAATTTTTAAATAGTTTAATAATGAAACTATTAAATCAGCCGTTTTCTTTGGAGTAAAATTATCGTCAATTGGAGTATTCCCATATCCCGGACGTGAAGGTGTAATGAGCTGATATTTATTGGTATCAAATCCTTTGAAAAATAGATTCTCTCTGCAATTAGAATGTCCACCATGAAGAAATAATACAGGTTTTCCTTTGCCGACTATCGAATATTCAATTTGTCCTTTATCAGTATCTATTATTATTATTTCCATTCATGTCTTTTTATGCAGAATCGCTCATTTTGCTTGCACAACGTATAAGGATTTTATCCTTTATTCAACGCATTCAATAATCTCACTCCATATGTTGTTATTTCGCCTATGTACCCAGTTTAATAGCGTTTAATACTACAGGGGTGGTGCGATAAGTGCATATGGACTTATGTTAAAGCATTAAAGATAACTTTTTATTAAAAAAAAAAAGAAGTTGCTTCCTAAGATTTTAAGTGGTAGAAAGGTCTAGTTTAGAGAAACTAACATAATACCCGTGAGCATGGAAAAGATGGATATATCACCTTTATGTCATCAACGAAACAGAGCTGATATATACAATCGGGACTTTCTCAGTGCGACATAACTCCGATTAAGTATTGCATCGCTTTTTGCAATATAGCGTTTGCGGAGAATCGGTTCTTGTGGTGGGAGAATTGACGCCCGTGTTGGGAAACTATTTGCTTTAATATTTTATAATTACTAGAAGCAAGCTCTTGCCCTTCGATTGGAATTAAGTCGAAAGGTTTAAAACGGACAAAAAACATATACTCTATTTCGCGTTTTGGAAGTAGTTTAAATGCTTGTTCGGCACCACAAGCTTTTGCATTTAGCAGTAGACGTTTTTTAAAATCGTTAAACTTTTGAGCTTGCTGAAGCTTGGCGGATACTTGCGGTTTCTTTTTTTTATTCTTTTTAGACATAGGGTTTTAATGCTTACGCTATGTATTGTGAGTGTGGATCGAAAGCCACACCCACAAAGGGTTATTTTGTGGCGCCTTCTACAATTGCAATTTCTAATTACTCAAAATTCATCAACTTTCTCCCTAACCCAGCAGTTCTTTGTAGAGATTATAATTATCCTCATCGAAACACACAAAAATTACTATATCGAGGGTTGATTTTTTTAATGATTTGATGGCTGCAACAGCAATCTGTGCGGCTTGCTTTTTGGGATAACCATAAACGCCTGTACTAATATTGGGGAAAGCGATGGTTTCAATGCCATTCTGCTCAGCCAGTTTAATGGAATTTAAATAGCAATTTTTTAGTTCCTCCGGCTCCCCTTTGTCTCCCCCGTTCCAAATAGGCCCAACGGTGTGTATCACATATTTGGCGGGCAAGTTACCGGCACCGGTTATAACGGCTTCTCCTGTTGGGCAGCCACCTTGCTTATTGCTGATAAGCTTGCACTCTTCAAGGATGGAAGGTCCGCCGGCGCGGTGTATGGCACCATCTACACCTCCACCGCCCATCAACGAATACTTGGCTGCATTAACAATAGCATCCACCTTTAACTTCGTTATATCTGATTGTAGTATCTCTATTTTCATAATCTAAATTAATGAAGGTGATACTTGAAGTTTAATATATAGATCAAAACACATTGCTCAATTTGCTACGCTACAAACTAAACAGACTGCTCTCATTATGAGATATTTGTAGGTTCATAAGCTATAGAAAAACTAAACGCACTTCCTTTTCCTTCCTCCGACTGAAGCCGTATATCTCCATCCAACAGGGTAACTAAACCCTTAACAATAGACAAACCAAGGCCGATACCACCTTTTGCTTCGGGAATATTAGTTTCAACCTGCATAAAACGTTCAAAAATTAAATTTTGTTTTTGTTTGGGTATGCCCAAACCGGTATCCGAAACAAAAAACGTTAAATGCGTATTGTTCGCCTCAGATAAACCGAAACTGACCGTGCCTTGCATGGTGAATTTAAAAGCATTTGAAATTAAATTGATAAATATCTGCTTCAACTTGCCTTTATCGGAGTAAATAGTGATGGGCTGATTGGATTGAATAGGAACGAAATTAAAATTAACATCATCCTTTCTGTTTTTTTGCTTATTCGCACTAAAAAAATCATTTAGCTCAACAAATAAATCATTTAAATTAAAAACCCCCATGTTAACAGGCAACTGTCCGGATTCTATTTTTGATAAGTGCAATATATCGTTAATGATTTCGAGCAGGTGGGAGGAACTTTGGGTAATGATGGAGGAAAAATATCTAAGGTTTTCTTTGTTATCGAAATTGTCGCACAATAAACTTGAAAAACCCAGAATTGCATTCATAGGAGTGCGAATTTCGTGGCTCATATTTTGCAAAAAAGCGGTTTTAAGTCGGTTGCTTTCTTCTGCCCTTTCCTTTGAAAAGTATAACTCTGTATTTATTTCGTTTAGCTCTTCGTTCAATTGCTGATACTCTTCGTTTTGAGCCTCGATAATATCATTTTTTTCCTGAAGAAGTATTTCGGCATTTTTCCGTTCTGTTACATCTTCATAAGTCCCTAAAACCCCGTACACCTTGCCATTAACATCAAATAAGGGTACCTTGCTGGTACGAAGCCAACCTGTTGTTCCGTTTCGTCTTTTTTGTGGTTCTTCATAGCCTAAACGCGGAACCTGAGTTTGCATTACAGACCTATCATCTGCTATAAACAAATCAGCCGACTCTTTGACAAATAGATCCACATCACTTTTGCCAGCAATTTCTCTTGGATCACTGAGCATAGCATCATCTGCAAAAGGCTTATTGCAACCTAGGTAGGTACTGTTGGTATCTTTCCAAAAAATACGTTGTGGCACATTGTCGAGGACAAATTCGAGCATTTGATTGGTTTCCTGAAGCTTTTTTATGTCTGCTTCTTCTCGAACCAGCATCTCCTGGTATTTTTTATTAAGCACCTCAAGCTGTTTGTTTTTATTATCAAAAGCAATTTTCTTTTTACTTAGTCCCATTGACAAACGTTGCCAAAATTGATTTCGTTTACTCATACCTGGTTTTATATCGTGATGACGTAATACAAAAATAAGATATATTCCTTAAATTGTGCGTGTTGAAAGCTACATAAACTTAACAAAAATGCCACTACATTTGAGGATAGGGTACATAAATCATATCTGCACAATCCTACTTTACATATTGCCTATACATGCTGTTTAACCATGGCATTAAAAATAGTATAATGAGAAATGAGTTTGAGTTTGAATTTGGCGTTTAAGGCCAGACATTCTTTTGACTGAAGACTTATAGGGGAAAATTGCCTGCTACTTATAGCCGACGATTGACTTTTAAATACCAACTAAAAAATCGCATCCTGAATAAATGCAGCAGATACTATGCTTTTTTGCCCTCTTAAAAAAAGCCCGCTGAAATTAATCGTCGGGCTTTTTAATTTTTTAATAATATGTACTATTTAATTCCGTGCATCATTTTACTCAACCACGGACCTAAAATAAACAAGAGTGCTGCAGCTACACCCGTTATTACAGCAACAAACCAAAATACGTTTACGGGTTGTCCTATGGTAGCTTCCATCGATTTGGACAAGGTTTCCATTTGCGAGGCACCGAAGTTACCGGCCGCAAACGAGAACATCCACACACCCATTAGCGTTGATACCAACTTTGGTGGAGCTAATTTGGTTACCATCGACAAGCCAATGGGCGAAATACATAACTCACCCATGGTAAATATCAGGTAAACAAGCGTTAACCATAACGGCGAAACCAATAGGATTGAATTGCCGCTATTGCTAATGGTATCGGCAACGGCCATAACAGCGGCTCCAATGGAGAGCAACATCATAC
>JAGXIP010000288.1 GCA_024635585.1 Saccharicrinis sp.
AATACCTCAATTCTCCCGAAACAAGTATTTACGTTAAGGGAAATGAATTGTATGCGTTGAATGCAGCTCGATTTGCTATTAAAAATGAAGACCGTGCCTATTTGGTGGAAGGTTATCCTGATGTACTTAGAATGCACTCCATTGGTATTTATAACACAGTAGCTTCTTGTGGAACGGCTCTTACCGCAGCGCAAGTTCAGCTATTAAAGAGGTACACCAACAAAGCCACGCTGATATTTGATGGCGATACTGCCGGATTAAGAGCTACTGATAGAAATGCAGAATTACTTATTCAAAACGGTTTTTATGTTTCGGTAATAACTTTGCCCGAAAAACAAGACCCCGATACGCTTTTTACCACCAAGGATATATTTCTTCAGCACAATAAACAACAGGATGATTACATTTTATTTAAAACGGCACAATACGCTCAAAAGTCAGTTTCCGACCCTGTTTTAAAGTCGGAAACCATTAAGCGAATGAGTAAACTGATTGCCAACTACGACAAAACCAAACAAGAGGTTTATATCGAGTTTGCAGCCGAACAAATTAAACCTAAGAAAGCATGGCAAGATGCTGTAAAGGAACTAACCCAAGATGAACCCAAGCGAGCCCAACAATACACCGTACCCAAAGATGTTAGTCTGAATGATTTTAATCGTTGGGGTTTTTATGTGGAGAATAATTGTTACGTGTTCCGGAATAAAAAAGGTGATGATTTTGTAACGCATTCAAACTTTGTAATGGCTCCCTTATTTCACATTGAAAGCCCCATTAATGCAAAGCGTTTATATGAAATTAAAAACCGCCACAATCTTGTAAAAATAATGGA
Source organism: Saccharicrinis sp. (assembly GCA_024635585.1). Lineage (GTDB taxonomy): Bacteria > Bacteroidota > Bacteroidia > Bacteroidales > Marinilabiliaceae > Saccharicrinis. The sequence continues at coordinate 833 of JAGXIP010000288.1, forward strand.
GCTGCCCCAAAGGGATATGGTAAGTATTACCGCTTTTAAACTCCAAATAGAATCATTAGGTAACTTCCTTTGGACTGGAGGTGAAAGCGAATTGAATAAGCTCAAAGCATGGCTCTACGAAAAGACTAAGAGCTGTAAGGAAATCATGCAATTGGGTTGGCAAAAAGAGGGTTTCTTTTGTTGGGGAAATGGCATATTTAATGGCAATGAATTTATCAAAGCTGATAAATATGGAATAGTGCAGCATAGCAACCGCTATTATTACATTCCTGCCTGTTCTGATATTTACGACAGTGATGATACCCTCTTTGAATTTGAACGCCACTTTATACACAATGAGGGGAATATTACCCTTTATGAATACGCTCAAAAATACACTGCTGTATTTGGCAACAATGGTATTGTAACCCTATCGTTTTTCTTTGCTTGTCTGTTTTTGGATATTATCTCCAGACGCTTCGACAAATTCCCTATTCTTAATATGTATGGACAGAAAGGATCTGGTAAAAATACCTGTGCCGAAAGCATTCTGTATATGTTTGGGCCAAAAGGAAAAGTACCCAACCTTCATAATTCCAGTAAGCCATCTATTGCCGATCATGTGGCCACAAGTGCCAATGCCGTTTGTGTTTTGGATGAATACCGAAACGATTTGGAAATGGAAAAGCGTGAGCTGCTAAAAGGTTTTTGGGATAAGACGGGGCGAACACGCATGAACATGGATAAAGACAAGAAAAAGGAAACCTCCAAAGTTAACCAGGGAATCATAGTTTGTGGTCAGCAAATTGCAACGGCTGATATTGCTTTGTTTAGCCGATTTATAGCTTTGGGTTTTTCTAAAACAACCTTTTCTTTTGAGGATAAAAAGCTATTTGAAGAACTGGAGCAAATCAACAAACAAGGATTGACACAAATAACCCACCAATTACTCAAGCATAGAGAAACCTTTCAGAAGCTCTATAACAAAACCGTTGATGCAGTGAGTGACCAATTCAGAGAGCTGCTTGGTACAAGTACGGTCGAAACCCGAATTTTCAATAACTGGCTAACTATTGCTTCGGCTTATGCCACGGTTAGTCGAATTGTAGAACTACCTTTTAAGTACGATGAAATCATACAGCTCTTTGTGGATATGATGGTAGAGCAGAATAAAGAAACTGCTCGAAACGATGATTTAGGTGTCTTTTGGAAAACCGTTCAATACCTTATCAGTTCCAATATGCTTTATGATGGCGGTGATTACCGTGTGGTATATGTCGATAAGATTACTAGAACCTACAAAGAGAATGGTGAATGGCAGCGTAGTGATATTGTATTTCCTAAACCTCAAAAGATACTCTACTTATCGGTAAGCAGGGTTTTTGGTTTGTATAAATCACAAGCTTTACGTGAGGGTGATAAGCCACTACCCGATGCAACGGTGGAGTATTATCTGAAAAACAGTCCATCTTTTATATGCGACACCAAAAAGGTAAGCTTCAAGAAAATGGATGCTAAAAGTGGTTGTCAGGAATTTGATGAAAAAAATAATAAGAAGTTTACAAGCACTTCCGCCTTTGTATTTTATCTCGATAAGCTAAATCTAAGCGTTGATGGTGCAGAGCCAGATATCTAAGCCATAATATATTCGACATTCAGTATTTAAGCGAGAGTATTCAAGCAATTGAGAACTCTCGCTTTTTTTTGTGGAGTTGGAAATAAATTGGAAGAACAAAAGAAAGGATTGCATTTCCACTCAAATTCAGCTTTTGTTATACAAAACTGGTTACTTAGGTTACTTAGATTACTTAGTTAAGTATAAATAACTAATACAAAGCATATTATATAGGGTTTTAAAATGAATGGCGGTTACTTAGGGTTACTTAGAGTTACTTAGGATTTAGACTATAATTAATCTGGTTACTTAGTTACTTAGTGAAAATAGATTTTTATATTCATGTAATTGCCTGATAACATTCTACTTAACCCTTCTAAGTAACCTAAGTAACTAAAGTAACCGAAATGTAGGTGTAGCTAGAAATTAAAAATGTACCTAATCAAATAACATGTTTCTTTATTTTCTATATTTGGACAAATTCATCAAAACAAATTATTCAATATGGATTCGTTTGGAGAATACTTACGAGAACTGAGAGAAGCAAAAGGGCTGCCTTTACGAAAAGTCGCTGCTGAATTAGATATTGATACATCTATTCTTAGCAAGATTGAACGAAATGAAAGGATGGCAACAATAGAAATGATTCCAATATTTGCTAATGTATTAGAAACAACGGATAAAGAAATGCAAATCAGATTTCTTCAATTTATGTTGCTAAGAGATTATGGCAAATTATCTTATTTAAAAGATGCATTAAAAACAATACTAAAAGAACTTTAAAAGAATGTCTGTAAATATATTACAATACGAATCCGATGTTTGGCGCACAGCTGACCTACTCATTGGTGCTGGAATCAAACAGAGCGATTTTCCAAAATTTATGATGCCTTATTTCGCCTTAATTATGGTAGAAAGTCGGTTAATTAGATATTCGAAGGAATTAGAACGAGAGATTGACAAAAAGGACGATATAGAGGGGTTTATCGAAGAATTTCAAGATTTAGGCTTGGGGTATAACGAATATGTTATCCGCCATGGCAAAACGCTTAAAGACATTTGTAAAAACGACAAGACCTTTGATGTTGATTTTCATGCCTATCTACGTGCATTTGATGCTGAAACTCGCTATTTATTAGGCGTAGATAAAGGAACGGAAGAAGAAAAATTCCTTGATATTTCGGGTATTAGTGGGCTACTAAAAAAGAAACGTATTTTATTTGATAGTATTAAAGCTTGGAGTGAAGTTGACTTAGTGCCGTTCAATAACTCTGAGATTACTACGCTTGAAGAGCATATTAAAAGAAAATGGGCAGATATATCGGCTGAAACTGCCGGGGAACAATATACACCTGACGATATTATTTATTTAATATCTGAGATTATTGCCAATAAAATAAAAGATGATGGTACATTCTTAACTATCTATGACCCTACCTGTGGTGGTGGTAACTTGTTATTTGGCGTTGAAGATAAAATTAAAGAAAGGTTTGACCGACCTACCAAAACTTATGGCGAAGACTGGAGTGATAGTCTTTATGCTTTGGCTAAAATTGAAAGTCGTTTCCGAACCGATTCTGAAATAAAGTATGGTAATACACTTACCAATATCTCGTTTATAGAAAAGAAATTTGATATTGTAGTTGCAAATCCTCCCTACGGTGTTGATTGGAAAGGCTATCAAAAAGATATTAAAAACGATACTACCGAACGTTTTATTGATAAACCTTCCATTTCCGACGGACAGTTTTTATTTACACAACACATATTGTATCAATTAGCCGATACAGGATTAGCAGTTGTAGTACACAATGGCTCAACCTTGTTTAGTGGTGATGCAGGAAGTGGCGAAAGTAACATACGTAAGCACTTTTTCGATAACGATTATGTTGAAGCCATTATTCAAATGCCTACTGATGAATTTTTCAACACAGGCATATACACCTATCTATGGGTATTTAATAAAAACAAATCTACCGACCGCAAAGACAAGGTTATACTAATTAATGGTTCTTCTCTCTTTAAACCTCTTAAAAAAAGCCGTGGTAAAAAGCGTAAAGAAATGGTGCAAGAAAACCGTGATGCCATTACCAAAGCTTTGGAAGACTTTAAAGACAATGATTTTTCGAAAGTGTACGACAAATGGCACTTTTATTTTAATAAGCAGGGTATTGTATTAACCAATATTGATGAAAATGGCTTATCGTTTGAAAAACAACTACCTGTTAAAGTAACGATTGACGGAGAAGAAGTTAGAGCTAAATCGCTTAAACTAAAACCTATCAGTATTACTCAACAAACAGAGGAAAGTAACATTGAGTTAAAGAGCTTTGAAATAGAAAAATACGACAAAGATAAATTCACTTCGTTATTACACTTTTTTGAAACTGAAATAAAACCGACTATTGCTGAGTTGGACTATAAAGAAGCGAATCTAGTTGTTACTGAAGCTAAAGGTATATCGTATACCTACAACCAAGATAAAGAAACCATTATTAAAATCACGAAGGATAAAAATGGGACATTGAGCGAAGTCGAAATGGGTTGTGGCAAAATTGTGGTGAAAGCTGCATATAAAAAAGCGACTAAAACAAAAGAAGCTTTTATTGCCATTACAGCTGAACTAACACCCGATTACCAAAAGGATTACGAGATTATTCCTTATAACCTTATTGAGCAAGAAAACCAACAAGTTATTGCCGATTTTATGGCTAAGTACATTACCAAGCCTTTTGAATATGGCGACAACATTATTGGTGTGGAAATTAACTTTAATAAGGAATTTTACCAGCCTGAACAACTACGTTCTGTTGAAGATATTACCACCGATTTAAGTGACTTGGAAAAAGAATTAGCTAATCTTGAAAAGGAACTTGGATTATGAAGCTAATAAAATATGATAATTATTTAGAAACCGGTTTTGAGGCAATAAAGTACAAGCCTTCAAATTGGAAGTCACTTCGAGTTAAAGATTTAATTTCTAAAGTTGGTAGTGGTGTTACACCTAAAGGTGGTAGTGAAGTTTATATAGATAGTGGCATTCCATTACTGAGAAGTCAAAATGTATATAACGATGGACTTCGAATATCCGACGTGTCTTTTATTGATGAAGAAACGAATTTGAAAATGAAGAACTCGCAATTGCGACCTTATGATTTATTAGTCAATATTACAGGTGCATCTATTGGACGTACATGCATAGTTCCACCTTCACTTAAGAAAGCAAATATTAATCAACACATCATTTTCCTTAGATTAAAAAAGAAGAAGGTTGATTTTATATCTTATTATTTTAAATCACCATTTATAAAAGATTACATAATGATGATTCAAGCTGGTACATCTAAAGAAGCCTTAAACATGGGGCAGATGGTAAATATACCAGTGATAATACCATCATTCTCGGAACAAACCCAAATTGCCAATTATCTCAATAGCAAAACCGATGCAATAGATAAAAAGATTGCACTACTTGAAAAAAAGGCTAGTAATTATAAAGAACTCCGAAAAAGCCTAATAAACGAAACCATTTGCCGTGGATTAGATAAATCAGCTCAACTTAAAGATAGTAGTATTGATTGGATTGGACAGATTCCTGAACATTGGGAAGTGAAAAGGTTAAAAGATTACTTTAAACTCTATACAGGAAATAGTATCTCTGATAAATCAAATTATGAAATAGAAGGAAATACTTATCCATACATCGCAACAAAAGACATTGATATTAATTCTGGTGAAGTTGATTATCAAAATGGGATGCACATACCTATCACAAACAAGTCGTTTAAGATAGCAAAGAGGTATTCAACTCTTCTATGTCTTGAAGGTGGAAGTGCAGGTAGGAAAATTGCTTTCACAGAAACTAAAGTTTGTTTTGTAAATAAACTTTGCTGTATAAAAAGCTTAAATAAATCTGCATATGACAAATATTTATACTTTTTATTTAAAACAACAATATTCGAAAATCAATTTTTCTCAATTTTAAATGGTTTAATTGGAGGTGTCTCATTGAACCTATTAAAGTTCTTTGATATTATTTTACCGACTGTACATGAGCAAATGGAAATAGTTGAATTTTTAGAAAACAAAACATCAAAAATAGACCAAATAACCACAAACATTAAAAGTCAAATCGAAACCTTAAAAGAGTTTCGGAAAACTTTAATAAATGATGTGGTTACTGGGAAAATACGAGTGTGTGAGGTGCAGGAAAACGAATTAATGAACTAAGACTATGGAGAAACAATTAAGTAATTCATCGGTAGCACGGCAAAATATTCTGAACAATAAATATGCAATTCAGGAGATTCAAACTGCCGTAGGACTTAAAGGAGTTTTGTTTGAACAGGAATTTAGGTTCACAAAAAAACAGATTGCCGATTTTTTTGAAATTACAGAACGTACCGTAGATAATTATTTAGAGAAATACGAAAAGGAACTAGCCAAAAACGGGTACGAAGTACTTCGGGGCAAACGCTTGACAGACTACAAGTTAGTGCATATCCAAACATTTGGTAACGAAACAGATTTCGTTACCAAATCAACGGTGCTTGGAACATTCAATTTTCGTTCCTTCTTAAACCTCTCCATGGTACTTTCTAATAGCGAGAAAGCCAAGGAGTTACGTAGTGCTATTTTAGATATAGTCATTGACACAATAAACAAACGTACTGGAGGGAATACAAAGTTCATTAATCAGCGAGACGAAGATTTCGTAGGCAACCTTTTACGTGGCGAAGATTATCGCCGTGAATTTACCGATGCGCTAAGAGACTACGTAGATATGGGTACATTCAAATACATTGTGTACACCGACAAAATATATAAAAGCATATTTAAAGAAAATGCACAAGAATACCGTAAAGTCTTAAAACTCGAATCAAAAGAAAATGTACGCCACACTATGTATAGCGAGGTGCTTGATATTATTTCGAGTTACGAAATAGGTTTTGCCGAAGTTATTATAAACAAATACAAGGAACTTGGACGAAAACTAACTTCGCATGAAACTGATGCGCTTTTTATTCAATTCGAAAGTCAAAAGCTTTGGGAGCCGTTGCGCGAAAAAGCACGGGTAAAAATGGCTAGCCGCGATATGTGCTTTAGAGATGCCATGCACGAAAACCTAAAGGAATATATAGGTGCTGTACCCCGTGAAGATTTTCAGAAGTTCTTAGGCGAAAAAAGCATG
>JAGXIP010000289.1 GCA_024635585.1 Saccharicrinis sp.
GACCAGCCACGATGATAAAGAAATAGCCTGGTGCATTAAAACCTTACGGGATACCGATGGTGGCACCGGATTTATGCACGAAACCTTTCATAAGGACGACCCCACCAATTTTACCCGCTCTTGGTTTGCATGGGCCAATACCTTGTTTGGCGAACTAGTACTAAAATTAGTCAACGAAGGGAAAGAGAAGTTACTTGTATCATAGTAATGTACTAAATTTGCCTTTTCGAAAATAGGCCGTACTCATAAAAGAGCACCACATATTCCCAAGATAATAAGTTGTGCTCTTTTTAGTTACGCACTGCAACACCCAAGATAAGATACAGAAGGTATCCATATAGAACGAAAGTCAAGAAAAAAACATTACTCTTTTATAATTTTCCTTACTACAGAGGAGTTTTTTGAAAATATTTTAACAAAGTAAAAGCCTTTTTCATAACTAGAAATATCTATCTGATTTACTCCAGTTTTGATATAATCCATCATCCTTCCAAGGGAATCGTATAAAACATATGTATTAAGATTTTTTTTATTACCTGAGATATATAAAATACCGCTAGTAGGATTTGGATGCAGAAAAATCATTTCATCATCATTTAAACCTAACGCAGATGAGGTCGTAGGAGATTTTTTAATTAAGAAGGTAGCATCAGTGCGCCCAAGATTATCGCTAAGCGTTTCAACATACAATAAATTGGTTCGATGCCTAATATAATGATTAGGCATATTATATGAACGGAAAGAGACCATACTAAAATGAGCTAAACCGTCTTCTTGATAAAATGTGGCATCACCTTTAAAGCTATTTGTATTTTCGAAAACATCAAGCCAAACCTCTCCATTTCTGTGTCGCAAATAATTATCTGGGAGATTAATTGATTGAAAAGAGACGCCTTCACCAGCTAAGCCGGGCACCATGATCCAGTAAGCATCATCCACATTATTAATAAAATTATCAATTCGAGCTCGACCAAATGAATGACGAATAAACTTTCCTCTCATATTAAAACTTTCCCAAGCTATGGATCCATTGGGTGGTGATAAAGGAGGATTTACCAATTCCATAGCAAACTGCTGGCTTATATCTGAGGAAAGGCTCTTCTGAATAACATTAGCACCATCCAAGGTTGAGCCATTCTCTATAGATAGTGCTTTATTACTATTTTTTGAGATAATGAAGTAGTATCCTTCCGAGTTTTTCTCCATACGCCACAACTGACAATTTGCTCCATTAGGAACCCACATACCTATATTAGCACCGTCATCAAAAGAACAATTTGACACATCCAGCGACAGACCACCAGAAACAGAATTTATCGTATAATTGCCATCAGAGGTGGCCTGAACAATCCATTTTTGACAAGGAGCATCCTCTGCATTCCATTGCTGAACATTAGCACCTAGGGCTTGAGAACATCCTTCAACATCCAATGACTTTCCACTGACACGCGAAATAATCTTATAGATACCATCTTTCAAAACCATTCCTATTGGTAAATTTGGCTCTCCGCTAGGCGCATCCAATTTTACACCAGTGGCCATAGGCATTCCAAAATAGGGATCTCCATTGCTATCCCAATACATACGTTGAGCCCTTACTGTTCTTGAATTATCGCAGGCACCGCCTGATTTAGTGGTGGCGTGATATGCAATCCAGTCCTCTGTGCCATCAGGCGAAGTAAAAAAACAATGATGTCCTGGAGCATAAGCTTGAACAATATCATTTCGTCTAAATACAGGCTCCATGTGTTTATGCCAACTCGATGCCAACATAGGATCGGTAGAAGCATCCATGGAAAGCATACCTAAAATGTAATCAGATGTCCAACATCCGTTGGCTGAATAGATAATAAAAACTTTTCCATTCCTCTGGATAACCTCTGGAGCTTCATTAACAGCACCGTTCATTTCCCATGTCAAATGTGGACTACTCAACAGAACTCGTCCAGGCTTTATAGACCAAGGATTTGTCATTTCACCTATAAAAATACGCTGAGGCTTATCTCCTATTGCATTTTTCGGCACAGCAGAATAAACATAATACAACGTCCCATTTAGAGTAAATACAGTACCATCAATCGCCCATACATCATTTTCAGAGTCAAAAATCCGTCCTTTATCAACCCAGTTATTAGAAAGAAGATTATCATCAGAATTCTCAATCACATAACAATGCTGAGGCCCACCATCGGTGGCACTTGCAGTATAGTAAATATACCATTTCCCATCTATACGATGAATTTCAGGAGCCCAATAGGCACAACAAGGTCCGCCCTTACCCTTGTTATAAATATGTTGAACAGGAGCAGATTTTAAGCCCTCCAAAGTAACTGCTTTTTTTATTCCCACACTCCACCCTGTGGTTCCAGTGCAATAATAATAACCTTCATAGTGAACAATATGTGGATCAGCTAAGTCTGAAATCGGATTGCTAAACGTTTGTGCATTTACAATATTAAACACTAAAGAAAGCACAATAATAATTTGGTAAAATCTTTTCATAGTCCTATAGTTTATGATGATAATATGTTTAAGTGGGGTCTGCTGAGAAACCTGTTTTTATAAGCTTGCATTGGTTAATTTTAATGTTCTAAAACCAAACTGGGGTATATTGAGCTTTGTGGTTATGGTACCATTTTTATTTTTAACTATTTCTACAGACTCTGTTACTTTACCGTTCAAGTCGACTAGTTCAATTTTATCTACTTTACAGTTCCATTGAATTTCGTGCCCATCCGATTTAAACGAGGTACTATAAATCCTAACCAAAAGATCCTTATTGCTAATGGTTACGGATGATAAGTGAAGATTTTTGTTTTTCACTTCTAACAACGATCTACTTTTTTGTGCGCCCTCTTGCAGTATGAATTGGGCGATAAATGGTTCGTTCCAATCACTGCTCATATATTCTACATTTGGGTGTTCCCAGTTGCCTTTATGCGGCAGCAACGAATAATGCATATTTATAGGCCCGTGAATACGGTAATCACGCCCCCAAAGTGCTTTACCCGTATATTGCACCGTTAAACCCAAGGGCAATTCGTCTGTTTGCAGATAACTTGTGGTATGGTCGACAAACAAGGCCACACCATAATTGTTGGCATGGTTGGCCACATCTACCCAATTGAGTATCACATTGTGCTTTATACTATCCCACGACGAATATATGGTATTGTTGAGTCGCGTTTCGCAAACATCGAAAGGAGCATTTTTAAAGAGCCTTTCGCCTACTCCTCTAAACGGAAACTGAAGGTGTAATTTGTATAGGTCGTTGTAAAATGCCTTTTTATATTCCTCTGCTTTGTAGTTGTGTGTTTGGTCGTAGGCACCTATTCCCGGCTGACCATGCCAGTCGATATGTAAGCTAAAATCGACCCTGGGTTGAGAATTTAACAGGGTGACACATTGCGTGTAGTTACTTTGTCCAATCTTATTTTCGATTAGGATGCGCACCAACAAAGGTCCCTGCTCCTTAATGGAAACGTTTGCCTTAAGGTCAGTACTTTTATAAAATTTCTCTTCTTTGTAAAAATATCCTTTTAGACTGTTCAGGGCTTTACCTTCCTGCACCAGTTGGCGGTTTCCAGCTTTTTTATCAATCCAACTGGAAATAGCACCTCCCTTGTTGGGATCAAAGGTAAGCACATAGTATTCTGTTTCGACTTGCAAAGCACCATTCAATAAGTTATTAACGTTAGTAAGTGGCTTATTCTTCGCTTTTTGCTTATCCAAAATAAAAGTAGCATTACCCATGGCAGGAACCGTTGCTTCAAATAACAATACGGGCGAGCCCTTATCATCGGTAGATATTTGAGACAACAATATTTTGCCTTCTTCGTTTAACACCGACAATTCTTCCGTATTTAAGCCTTCACACATACCAACTTCTACAATGCCGGTGCGGGTATTACCTAATGTGTTAAATACCCGAATGTATTTTTGTTTATTTTCAATTACAGACTCCAATACAAATAAACCTTCAATTTTGTCGGCTGCAATTTTATTTGCACTATCTGTCCACTTACTTACGTTGTCGGCCCAGGTATGGCCTGGTTTTCCGTTGTACGGTACTATCCAGCAATCGTGATGCTGTGCCAACATCAAAGTTCTCCAGGCTTCGGCGAAATCTGCGGCAGGCCAGACTTTTCCGGTATACAAATAATCCAGCGAAGCCATTTTTTCGCCCATCACCAATTGGTTTTCACTGACCCTTATTTCTTGTGATATTTTTTGTAAAACAGGTGCACCCCACATTAGTCCCGGCTTAATATCTTCCTGCGAAAACTTCCAATCATCGGCCTCCACCTTTTCTTTAATCATGTCGATATAAGCTGTCCATGTTGTGTATTCGGTAGGTTTATATTGATTTCCCCAAGGGCCGCCGTTCCAGCCGGCATCCTGAAAAGTCATTCCAACCGGATATTTAACGCCGTTGTCGAAACACTTTTGGATAAAAGCATTCGAGTTGGACCACGACTCCGTTTGCCAAGTTGAACCAGGCAATAAATCTTCGCAGGCATAACGTGGCACCGATAATAAGGAGGTACCATCAGGCCCTATCCAATTAACCAAATCTTTTCCAAATCCGCTGCTATAACCACCCCAACAGGTATTGGGGTTTCGGATAACGGCATATTGATAACCGAATCCTTTTAGTATTTGAGGTAAACTACTAGTAAAGCAGGGTTCCTCGCAGGAGTAAGTAGTATAAGTAGCTTGTGGAAAATACTCTAAGGTTTTGTCGATACCATACCTGAATTGGCGGATAAGGCATTCTCCCGAAATATTATAGGCGTAGGGTTGTGCATAAGCCGGATTCACAAATTCTATCCTGCCAAAACGACCTTTTTGCGCATAATAATCCTGAAACCGTTTAAAATTTTCGGCATCTTTAACGCTCACTGTGTCCCATGTTTCAGGCTCAATTTCGAGATTGATACTCCAACCCGGATTTTTAGTGAGTTCGCTTACCATAAAACTGGCTTGCCACATTGGATAGTGCCCGTACAGTCCCCCATGGTAGCCATCGGCAAACCATGCTTTTTGTCCCTGTGCACTGCTAAAACCAACAATCAATAGGCCCCAAAATAGCAACGGATAAGTCTTTAAAATTTTCAATGTGTCTTTTTTGTTGATTAATTTGTCCTACTTAATTTTATCAGATGGTTTACCGGCTGAGCTATTTCATAAATTTTACGAATGATATCATCCATCTGCTCCTGCCAAACTTCCCTAATTTCAGGATATTGAGCCTTTTCGTAAACACCAAAATTGCCACGAATGAATGGATTGTCCCAATTCGCCCGAATCGTATCAATAGATGCCTGATTGTCCGCAAACAACAATCCTTTTCCCTTCAAAAATGAAAACTCCATCCAAGCATAATCACGTAAACGTTTTTCAATTTCAAAGCGTTCGTCGTTCAGATACATAATTGATGAAGCTTGCCTGTACTGCGGCGTATTCGGAAATTTAGCCAGATTGATGCCGTTTTGAAGGTCATCGGACGAAAAGGTTGAAATAAGCTGCCCATCAATTTTTAATTGGTAATAGCCTTGTTGTAATCCAGATACTTTCAGTAGCTCCTGGTCAAATTCTTTCATGAAAGGAATTACTTTCAATGCATCGGCCTGCGATTTCCGGTTTCCCCAACCACGGGAAATGGTATCCAAAGGATAAGGCAGAGCTTTTGCCAGATAGTTAAAAGCAAGCATGTTTCCATCGCTTTCCAGCTGTGATACCTCACAATTTTCCGCTGTTTCAAGTTTTTGTTTTTTTGCGTCAATCGAAACTTCTGCTACTTTCTTATTAGCCATTCCCTGCGCTTTCAGAAAAAGATAAGCCATCACCATGTGCCCGTCATTGTCGGGGTGGATACGACCATCGCCGCAGATAGAGAATGTGGAGTCTTTAGCCTGTTCCCTCTGATTGATATCCATCATTGGGCGGCTAAAATCCACTAATCCCCATCCGTTTTCTTGAGCCGCTTTTCTCTGAAAATCAACGACCTTCTGCATTGCCTCATTTTTTTTGGGGAATATCTCAGATTTGAGCTTTGCTGTTTCGTCATAGGGTGAACTGCCAATAAGCACCTTAATCAATCCTTTGTCCTCCAGCAACACCTTCTCAATCCTCTTGAAACTCTCATACGACCGTTTAATGTTATTTTCGGCCAATTGTTGCGCATTCTCCTTATAAAAATCATAGTAACCTGTATCGTTCATTCCGAAAGTCAAGGCCAAATATGTTGGTTTCTTTGGGAAGATATCATAGATCATGCGGTCTTCCATGCTCCAGGCACAGTCGCCCCCGACGCCTACATTCATAATAGTAATTGGCATATCGGGGAAACGAGTCATATAATACAGCCAAATATAAGAATGATAATATCCTCCGTGTGTGATACTATTCCCAACAAAAGCTGCACGTTCTCCTTTCTTAAAGACTGGCACCCGATTTTGAGCCTGACTGGTAAGGATAGTTACAGCGGCAATAACTACGAGTAAAAATTTCTTCAAATTCATTTTAAATATTTTTTAGTGTTAATTTATATTGTTACAAACTGCCACCGCTAGGCGTGAATCGGCACATCCATAATAGAGGAACCATTTATTTTGGTGATAAACCAATTCTTCCACGAATACAGTTCCCGCAGGATATTGTCCACTTTTTTCGAACTGACCTTCGGGAATTAAAAAAAGGAGTGTTTAAACCGTCATTGGATTGGGCATTTCCTATGCGCGAGGCGTGCTGCTCAATACCTTGCCCCGATGCATCCTCTGCTCTGTAAAGAATAACAATTGGATTAACACCTATAGTCCTTCAAAAGGCCCTAGAGTTTAGGATGATAATATGCTTAAGTAGTCTACGACACGCCTTTTTTCTAACCAATCTCGCTTCGTATTTCTTCTTGACTATTCATACTAAACAAATAAAATTTAACGAGACCATAAAAGAGCATCACGCATTCCCATAGGAATTCGTGATGCTCTTTTATATTTATTCCTTACAGTGCAATTTCTGGTGGTTTTGCGTAAGCCGCCATTTCTTTATTTGGTTTTGAACCCATGTAAAACTCTATTTCTCCACCAGAAATAATATCATGATGTGTTATAAACAACTTTTTATATCTCTTTCCATTCAGGATAATTTTTTGGATGTAAATATTGTTTTCACCACTATTTTTGGTGACCACTTTAAAGGTTTCACCATTGGCCAAATTAATTTTTGCA
>JAGXIP010000290.1 GCA_024635585.1 Saccharicrinis sp.
CTCACACCTTTAGATACTTTAGAAGGGTTGCTGACTTTTATATTATAAGTTGCTCCCCTGAATTTCCTCGTTACTTCATACCCCTTCCAGCCACTTGGCACACAAGGATCAACCAGCAGTCCATTATATAGAGGTCGAATGCCCAGTATATATTGACTGATGGTATAAAAATTCCAAGCAGCTGTACCTGTTAGCCAAGAGTTTTTAGCTTCGCCAGGTTTAAAAGCATCCTTACCTGCAATCATTTGCGAATAAACATAGGGTTCGGTTTTGTGTAATTCACTGATATCTTCAAGATAAGCTGGACAAATCTTTTTAAAATAGTCCCACGCTCTATCCGCATTACCCTGTTTTATTTCTCCAATCATTATCCAAGGGTTGTTATGGCAAAAAACACCTGCATTCTCTTTATATCCAGAAGGATAGGACGATATCTCGCCATACTCGACAATATACTCGGAAAAGGGAGGATTATTTAACACAATGCCATATTTACTGTCCAAGCGTTCTTTTACTGAATCCAGTGCCTTTTCGCACATGCCCTCGTCCTTTCCAATTTCGGCCATGGTGCACCACCCTTGTGACTCAATAAATATCTGACCTTCTTTATTCTCTTTACTTCCTACTTTATTTCCATAATAATCGTAGGCTCTTAGAAACCAATCGCCATCCCAACCATGTTTTTTAACAGCCTCCACCATAGCATCTACATGTTCTTGTGCTCGGTCGGCCTCTTTATTTTTACCTAAAACCTTGCAGAGTTCGATATAATCGCGGCCATATACCACAAACAGACCAGCAATCATTAATGATTGCGCTTTTGAACCTTCGGATTTATTCTCTGTGGTTTGAAAGGATTCATTAGGATCGGTAGAAAAGCAATTTAGATTAAGACAGTCGTTCCAATCTGCGCGTCCAATAAGCGGTAGCCCGTGAGGACCCAAATTATTAATCACATGATTAAATGAAACAGTGAGGTGGTCGAACAAGGTTTTAGCGATTGACATATCATTGTCAAAAGGCACCATTTCATCCAGGATTGTAAAATCACCCGTTTCTTTGATGTAGCTTACAACACCCAGTATCAACCACATTGGGTCGTCGTTAAAGCCTCCTCCGATATCATTATTTCCGCGTTTTGTTAAGGGCTGATATTGATGGTAACAACCCCCATCGGGAAATTGCGTTGAGGCAATATCAATGATGCGTTCGCGAGCTCTTTCGGGTATCTGGTGCACAAAACCAATTAAATCCTGATTAGAATCGCGGAAGCCCATACCACGTCCGATACCACTCTCGAAATACGATGCTGAACGCGAGAAGTTAAAAGTGACCATACACTGATACTGATTCCAAATATTTACCATCCTATCCAGCTTTTCATCGCCAGAATTAAGCGTATAAACATTGAGCAGTTTATCCCAATGCACTCTTAACTCATTAAAAGCTGTGTTTACTTTTGCGGTTGTATCGAACTTAGCAAGTGTAGCTTTTGCTTTTGTTTTATTAATAACGCCCTTACTTTCCCATTTTTCCTCTTCTGTATTTTCCACATAACCTAAAACAAAAACAAAATCTTTGGATTCGCCAGGTTTTAATTCCACTTCGATATAATGCGAGGCAATGGGAGACCAACCATGTGCTAAACTCATACCCGGTTTTCCCTCCAACACTTTTTGTGGTTCGTGAAAACCGTTATAGAGTCCCATAAAAGTTTCTCTATCGGTATCGTAACCAACAATAGGTGAGTTTACCGAATAATAAGCATAATGATTGCGACGCTCTTTGTATTCCGTTTTATGATAAATAGTTGAGTCTTCAACTTCCACTTCTCCAGTAGAGAAATTACGTTGAAAATTCTCCATATCAGTGGCAGCATTCCACAGTGCCCACTCCATAAAAGAGAATAGTTTTAGCTTTTTTGTTTCTGATGAATTGTTACTAAGGGTTAACTTTTGAACTTCGGCCCAGGTTTTTAATGGAACAAAGCATAGCACCTCTGCAGTTACACCATCTTTTTCGCCTTTTATTTTGGTATAATTCATACCGTGACGACACTCATAATTATCCAGCGGCGTTTTGCACGGTTTCCAGCCTGGCGACCAAACAGACTCACCATCTTTGATATAAAAATATCGCCCTCCATTATCCATCGGAACGTTATTGTAGCGGTATCTGCTAATCCGTCTAAACTTAGCATCTTTATAAAAAGCATACCCTCCTGCCGTGTTTGAGATCAATGAGAAAAAATCCTCATTACCCAGATAATTAATCCAAGGCCAAGGTGTTTGGGGTGTTGTAATAACATACTCCCTATTCTCATCATCAAAAAAACCGTATTTCATATGTTTATATTTTCTTTCAATTGCCATATGGAACTCGCCAGAAAATAATCATTCCCCTTTGTGAGAAATTTTTCTCATGGCTCGTTTCATGTATCTAAATTTTGTTTTTCAATTGCCACATAGCCTGCCCCGAACTTAATTCGGGGGAACTCGCCGGCTTAATCATTTCCCTTTGTGAGAAAAAACTTTCATAGCCTGCCCCGACCCTTCGGGGGCTCGTTTCATATATTAACTTTTTAAAAATTGAACTTTTGTGATCCTATTTAAATCAATCTGTTATAACTACATCTTTCTTTCTTCGCCTCTTCAGCTCTGTGGTAATCTCATTCATTTTTTGCAGATTCAAAGGGTAAAGCGTCATTAAACCGGCACCCAAAACAGCAATAATAGATGGCACCCAGCTCATAAGCATTATAATTCCAGGAACAGCACCTTCAATGGCTACCGAATCTTGTCCATCATAATGAAAAGCAGCCAACACCAATCCTATAATTGCACCTGCCACTCCTCCCCCGAATTTTGTTGAGAAAGATCCTGCCGAATAAATTAACCCTGTTGCTCTTCGTCCGTTTACATACTCGGAGTAATCTGCTACATCGCCCAACATGGCAAAAAACAGGGTTGGGAAGATGGCAGCTCCAAATTCCGACAAAATTCCAATGGAGAAGATGCTGAAAACATCATCCGGCCCACAAAAGGACAATAATGCATTGATGCCACCTGAAAAAAGAAAAGCGTAAATAAAAAGATTTCGTTTTCCATATCGACGAGCCAGTGCAGAAGTAACCATAGCCCCACCAATAGATGCAATCATAAGGCCTACCATATAGGAGGCTGACAACAATTGATCATGCAAATAATGCGTAAAATAGATTACTACAATACCCTGCTTTATAGAGTTATAAACCTGAAACAGCAAGCCTATAAAAAGCAAAACGACCCAAGGCTTATTTTTTATTAAATCAAGAAGATCCTTTTTTAAATTACTCTGCTGTGTTTTTAGTGGTTTAATCCGCTCTTTAGTTGAAAAGAAGGTGACCAGTAGAGCAAGTGATAAGAAAATTGACAAAATATAAATGGCATTACTATACCCTTTTTTTTGATCGATAACTACTATACTCGCTTCACTAACATTTGACTCTCCTTCCACAATAAATGCGTACTCTTGATTGGCTTCCATGGAAAAGCTCTTTCCCTTTGTAGCTAAATTAAGTGTATCGGGCAATTCGCTATTTGCCCAGCTAAATAAAGCAAGTCCATTTTCTGTTTTAATATTTACATTCTCCACGTGGTGAGGTACGGAAATAGTCACCTCATATTTCTCGTTTGCAAGTTCGTTAACCCTAACATCCGGGTTTATATTACCAAAATACACTACTAGAAAAAGTAGCGCACCTTGCACCAACATACCTCCTCCAAAAGCACCCACCATGCGATAGGATCCCAAACTTGTTCGTTCCTTATCGTCACCAGACAGAACAGCCATCAATGCACCATAGGGAATATTATTGGCTGTATAAACCAGTGTGAAGATGATATATGTAGTATACGCATAAATGATTTTTCCACTGGGGCTTAAATCAGGTGCTGTGAATAATAAAGACAATATAGCTCCCAGCGGCAGGGCAGTCCAAAGAATCCATGGCCTAAACTTTCCATATTTTGAGTTCGTTCTATCTCCAATAACACCCATAGCCACATCGCTAATACCATCGCTAAACCGGGCAATAAGCATTAAGAGACCAACAGCAGCAGGGTTTATTCCGAACACATCAGTATAAAAGATGAATAAAAACGTTGTAATACCGCGCCATGCAATATTTGCTGCGGCATCGCCCATCGCATACCCTATTTTTTCCCGAATGGAAATTTTATTTTCTTTTATCTTCATTTTGTCTTTTATACTATAAAATTTAGTATTTCTTTCCGAGTTAGCTCATATACCTCTCTGCTAAACAAATACATTCTGGCAGGTTTATGTGCCACTCCTTTTTGCTTTTCGTCCAAGGGAATAAGATATTTCATCCTCGCCACTTTTTTTCGGAAATTTCGTTTATCAAAAGTGGTATCTAAAATAATTTCATATACTTTTTGTAATTGCGAAAGGGTAAACTTTTCGGGTAGCAACTCAAAACCAATCGGCTCGTGCAACAACTTGCTACGCAGGGCTTTTAAGGCCTCTTCTAAAATAAGATTATGGTCAAAAGCCAACTTGCCAACCTCATCAACGGGCATCCACTTTACATTTCGTCCTTTCCACTCTATTGTAACTTTTTGGGTAGCCAATAATGCGAAGAAACCTACTGAAACAATTCTTTTATCCGGATCTCTGCCATCATGCAATAACCACTTACGGTCATTCTCTTTTTTAAGTCGATCCGGCGAAGCAAAGGTTTTAAATTGCTCAAGATATATATCAGCCAACCCTGTTAAATCAAATAAAATCCTATCTGCTGCTTCAACGATAGTTTCATCCTCATAAATATGGTTACCCGTTAAGGTTAAATCGGAGAATTCTATTTCACCACTACCATCACTTAGTGTCCTTTCAACAACTAATACATTCAATTTTTCAAAATTGAATCCGAATACTACACAATCGACTGATATATAATTATTTAAGACCATATTAGGTGCCATATACATTTTCTCTTAATCTGTGATAATTGAAACAAAAATACACCTTAGTGTATTTTTTACACTTTACTTGACACCTGCGAATATATGACATTAATTTTGAACTTTCAAATTTTAATAAACTTTTGTTAAAAATAATTAACAATTCCCAGCCACTTTCCTAGAATCAGGAGGATTTCTCTCATTTCAATTGTTTACAATATGCGCTAACTGCATCAAACAATCGATTTAACACAACCAATACTTTATGAGGTTAGATTCTTTAGATTATTTTGCCAAATAGGAGCAAAAAAAAAGGCGCCCCATAAGGACGCCTTTTTATTAAATTAATATTATTCTCTTAGTTCAACAACTCTGCTAATCTTTCTTCAAGTTGTTCACCACGTAGATTTTTAGCTATGATATTTCCTTCTTTATCCAATAACAAGGTAAAAGGGATACCAGTTACACCGTAGGTGTTGGCAATGGCTCCATCGCCATCAATTACCTGTGTCCAGGTGAGGCCATCCGCTTCAATGGCTTTTTTCCAAGCTGCGGAGTCGCGATCCAAGGAAACACTAAGGATATCAAATCCTTTGTCAGCATACTTGTTATAGGCCTTCACAACGTTAGGATTTTCCTGGCGACAAGGAGCACACCACGATGCCCAAAAATCGACCAATACATATTTTCCTTTTAACGACGACAAGGCTACATCTGTACCGTTAACAGATTCCAAGGTAAAGTCAGGTGCCGCAGCTCCTATTTTAGTAGCTTTATCTGCATCGGCAGCCTTTTGCATTGGCTCCATTGCTTTTTTTAGGTCGACAACATATTTGCTCGTGCCCAGATTTACTTCAAATTTAGCTACGAGCTCTTTAAACTCTTCTATTTCAAATTCGCTCATCGCTTGTAATGCCATGTGGGCACCCACCACGTTATCTGTATTGTTTTTGATAAAATCTAAGAAGTATGCTTTTTGCTCTTCCATTAACTGCGAAACTTCTTCTCTTAAACCTTCCATACTAGCCTGATCACCTGTAGAAACCGCCTTTTGATATTCCACATTTATTTGTTCCAAACGCGCTGATCCAGGAACATTTTTTACAAATGACGAATAGATATCGTTTGTTGCAGAACCAGTAACTTCAGCATCCTGAATTTTTTCCACATCAACAACGATATTCATCTTTGCATTTTCGCCAAAAAACACAACAGGATTACGGTTGTCGTCGATAAAAATTAAAAATAGCTGCGGTTCATCAAAGGTACCTTTAAAAGTAAACTTGCCCTCTTTAATTTCAGCAGTATCCAAGGGTGTAGGCTTTCCGTCCGCCAATTTGTTTAGCACAGCCTTACCGTTGGTACTACCCTTAACCGTTCCGTTAATGGTATAAGTTGATGGTTGGCATGCTACAAACATAATGGCAACAAACGCCATCCAAAATAAATTTTTCATCCGATAATAATTATTTGTTATTTTATTGTTTTAAAGTATTTATTCAACAGTTCCTGTGCTGCTGTAAAAGAACTTACTTCTTCATTCAGCACTTTTTCTTTAAATATTTGGGTAAGATCGGCAAGTTCGGGATTGTTATAAAAATTCGATTTTAAACTTTCGTTTATGGTTTCAAACATCCAGTATTGCGATTGCTCGTTTCTTCTATACCCAAAATAACCACTCGTTTCTGTTTTGTCAACATACTCGTTTACCATATCCCAAATCTCGGGAATACCTGTTTTTTCAATAGCTGAGCAGGTTAATACTTTTGGTATCCATCCTGATTGAGTCGGCGGAAAAAGATGCAGTGCATTGGCATATTCTCTTTTAGCCAGCTCTGCTCGCCTAACATTATCGCCATCTGCTTTGTTTATTGCAATGGCATCCGCCATTTCCATGATGCCTCGTTTAATCCCTTGCAATTCATCACCTGCACCTGACAGCATTATCAACAAAAAGAAATCGACCATAGACTTTACCGCCGTTTCCGATTGCCCTACGCCGACCGTTTCAATAAAAATAGTATCGAAACCGGCCGCTTCGCAAAGGATAATTGTTTCGCGCGTTTTACGCGCCACCCCTCCCAACGAACCAGCCGAAGGTGAAGGACGGATGTAAGCATTCTTTTGTCCCGACAGCTCTTCCATGCGTGTTTTGTCGCCAAGGATACTGCCTTTGGACCTTTCACTACTGGGGTCGATGGCCAGAACGGCCAGTTTGCCTCCCCGCCTAATAACGTGCATCCCCAAGGTTTCTATGGCCGTGCTTTTTCCTGCACCGGGAACCCCGGTAATACCCAAACGGATAGATTTACCCGTGAAAGGTAGACAGCGCTCAATAATTTGCTGTGCAATCAGTTTATGCTCGGGTAGCGAACTTTCCACAAGCGTTACCGCTTGGCTCAACAAAGTTACATCACCTCTTCTGATTCCTTCAAAAAACGCATCCACACTGGGCATCTTCCTGTTCTTGTTCAAAAAACGCTCAGCAGCCGCTTGGTTAACAGTTTGTGTATTGGCCACGCCTTTATTTACGCGTAAATTTTTAAAATTAAGTTCGTTTTCGATATGATGGTGATTTTCGTTACTCATTTCTCAATTGTAAAATTTATGCGAACTTACTATTTTCAGTTTACTTTACATTGCCTTGAATCCTTAACAAGATATTGCTGGCCAAGGGGTCGTTAGTGATAACAGTAATCGACTTGTTTTGACGTCCGGTTTTACCTGCGGAGTTAAACTCAGCTTTAATCGTTGTTTTTTCGCCGGGAGCAATAACCGTTTTATCAGGAGTTATGGCTGTACAACCGCATGAGGCTTTTACCTTACGGATAATTAAGTCTGATTTACCCTCGTTATTTATAACATAAGTATGCGAAGTTTTTTCGCCCTGGCTAATCTCTCCAAAATCAAATACCTTGTCGTCCACATTTATTTTTGCGGCTTTGTCTTTTTCCTCTTGACTCCAACTGGCAAAATCTTCCTGAATATTGGCATTAATGCTCAAACGGTCTTTATAATTGACCTCTCCATCGAGTTTCAAGAAAATTTGATCGTAAACAAATCCCCATTCTTTGTTTATTCCAGCATCGTAGGTAGCTGTAATTTTACCTTCCTGCCCTGGTTTTAAAATTTGAGGTGTTGCCTTCATACTAACATGCGAGGGAACTCTATCAAAATCAACACTTACGGCCTTATCCGAGGTATTAATCAACTCCACATCCTCACTCTTTTTTTCATCAGGCCCTATGCGGGTAAAGCTAATATGGGTGCTTTTAAAACGCAATGGACCAACGCTGCGTGGATATAAATCCTCCATAGTTTGTGGTCGGGCACTTACATTTCCCGTAATACGAAGCACGGTATTGGCTTCTTCGGTATTGGCAGTAACCGTAATGGTTTTATTGAAGTTGCCGGGGCGGTTTGCCGGATCAAATGTTACCTTTACATATCCTTTAGCACCTGGCGCTATAGGTTGTTTACTCCACTCGGGCGAAGTACAACCACACGAAGCCCTCACATTATGAATTACCAATGGCAGGCTTCCTATATTGGTAAAATTAAACGAATGCTCAATTTTTCCTACCTCTTCTTTCACATCACCGAAATCATGAAGAGTTTCGTTAAAGGAAAAAGCAGGCTTAGCGTGTTGGGCCCATGAGCCAATTGTAAATGTTAACGCAAATGCGAATAAAATTATTTTTTTCATCTTTTTAAAATTAGTAAAACCCTGATAACCAGTAAAGCTTTTAATCTTTCACCTCCCCCAAAGACGGGACAGGTTATGTGCCTGATTATTTGCTCCCACCATTCTGGTTTCAGCTATTAATTATTATTTATTTTTGAAAGTGATTGAATATTTCATATATCAATCCCATATTTTAGATTGTGGCAATTTATTTTTAAAAACGATACAAATTTAGTAAAACAAAAGCAGGTAACGTGCCAGTTTCATATCAATTAACATCATTTTAACGCCAAATGTAATATAAAACAAAGTTGATTTTCAATAACAAGCTAACTTTTTAACGCAAACACCACAAAAAGGTTTCTTCGTAAATTTCGTATAAATTCATGCATTTATTTTTTGATAGACGGGTTTTAATCTATTACTTTATAAATCGGATATCAATTTATACAACAGAACAACCTTTTTGAACCTACATTGTTAAATTAGGGTTATAAAATCTGATTTTGGAGTTCCTTCTACTCCAAAATGTCGACATAAAAATGAAGTTTTAAATAATCATATATTAAAATAACATGCAATACGATTTAGTAGTTATAGGAAGTGGCCCCGGGGGCTACGTAGGAGCCATTCGTGCTTCGCAATTAGGATTAAAAGTAGCCGTGGTCGAAAAGGCCGAACTGGGCGGTATTTGTTTAAATTGGGGGTGTATCCCCACCAAATCGCTACTAAAAAGTGCAGCGGTTTTTGAATATATTCAGCATGCCGAGGAATATGGAATAAAAATAGAAGGCGAATCGAAAGCTGATTTTGAAGCCATGGTGAAACGCAGCCGCGATGTAGCTGATGGCATGAGTAAAGGAATTCAGTTTTTGTTCAAAAAAAATAAGATAGATGTTATCAACGGCACTGGCAAACTGAAAGGCAAGCAAACCGTTGAGGTAACAACAGAAGATGGAAAAACCCAAGATGTATCGGCCAAACATATCATGCTAGCCACAGGAGCACGTAGTCGCGAGCTGCCCAACCTTCCACAGGATGGAGAAAAAGTGATTGGTTACCGCAAGGCATTAACTCTAAAAAAGCAACCTGAATCGATGATTGTGGTAGGCTCAGGAGCCATCGGGAGCGAATTTGCCTATTTCTACAATTCCATTGGCACAAAAGTTACATTAGTTGAGTATCTGCCCAATATTGTTCCTTTAGAAGATGAAGAGGTTTCAAAACAATTGGCTCGCTCTTTTAAAAAGGCCAACATTAATGTGATGGTTTCCTCCGAAGTGGTAAGCGTTGACACCAGCGGCAAAAAAGTTAAAGCAGTTATTAAAACCAAAAAAGGAGAAGAAACCCACGAGGCTGATATCATTCTTTCGGCAGTGGGTATAGCACCCAACATCGAGGGAATTGGTTTGGAAGAATTGGGAGTAGAAATAGAGAAAGGCAAAGTAAAGGTGGATGAATTTTACCGCACTTCGGTAGAAGGTGTTTATGCCATTGGCGATATTGTTCCGGGTCAGGCTCTGGCTCATGTAGCTTCGGCCGAGGCCATTATTTGTGTTGAAAAGATAGCCGGACACAATCCGCAACCTATTGATTATAACAACATACCAGGATGTACATATACCACACCCGAAGTAGCCTCTGTAGGTATGACTGAAGCAGCTGCCAAAGAAGCAGGATACGAGGTGAAAGTGGGTAAATTTCCTTTCTCGGCATCGGGTAAAGCAAGTGCTGCCGGACACAAGGATGGTTTTGTGAAACTGTTATTCGATGCCAAGTACGGAGAATTGTTGGGAGCGCATTTAATTGGTGCCAACGTAACCGAAATGGTAGCCGAGCTTGTGGTAGCCCGTAAATTAGAAATTACAGGTCAGGAATTAATCAAATCAATTCATCCCCACCCCACCATGTCGGAGGCCATTATGGAAGCAGCAGCAGCAGCTTATGATGAAGTGATTCATATTTAGTTTTATCTAAAAAAAAGTCAGGGCTCCACTAATAGTGAAACCCTGACTTCCTTACATCAAATAAATCGTATTCTTACCTCATCATCGACATATACGCTTTTACCTCATAAGCTACTTTTTGGTTATATTCCAAGGCCAATGATTTATAGTTGATTAAATCGACGATAGTACCTATTACACAAAGTCCTCCAGTAAAAAAATACAATATCCCCATTCCAATTTGATTTGTTATAAAACGATGTATTCCAGCAAAACCCACAAAGCCTAATGCTGCCAATATCAAAATCAACTGAGGTTCTCTTCGGCGTGATCCATACATTACAGCAAATTTTTCGATTTCGCTATCGCTGCGTTCCTTGAGCAAATCATCAATAAAAACGGCCTCGCTAATATCCATTCCCGGAAAATAACTCATGATTCTGTTCATACAAATTTAGTTTTAAATGGTTTACGTTTAATAATCTGAAATATGCGGTAAGATAAAATTATTATAGCAAATATAGCCAAAGGATGACTTTTAAAGGACAAAATAAATTCGCCTCTGACCAAAAAACCAATAGCATGACCTAAACCACAGCCAGGGCAAAATCCAAGCCCGCTATTTTTAATGAGGCATAACGAATAGTGTTGACTCTCAAATGGATTTGACCAAGCCATCAGGGTTAGTCCTGTTATCCAAACTATTGCCTCAAAATATCGTTTAGAGTAAAAAATGACTTTATGCAAACCGTAATAATTTTAATTGATTTACAGAGAACGTATTCTTATCCCAGGTAAAAAAACCTCACCTCTGAAATAGCTACTAACACCACCTTAAGATTTTTCTATCTTCAATATTGACTGCAAATCCTTTCTGTTTTGGGGCAAATTATTTTTTTCGATTTCCCAAATCATTTCGTAGTCAATACCAAAATATTCGTGTGCTATTAAATTTCTCAGCCCATACATTTTTTTCCAAGGAATTTCAGGGTATTTAATTTGCACGTTCTTAGGAATGTTCTTTGATGCTTCTCCTATAATTTCAAAGTTTCTTATGATAGCATCTACAACCATGTAATTCATTTTAAAGTGTGTGAAGTCTAAATCGCCGAGATACTCCTCAATTCTCTCCATTGACTGTCGCATATCTTCCAGATACAAAATGTATTCTCTTTCAATCGGCCTCATACGTATTTTACACTATTCAAAATAGTTTGTCTCAATTGTGTCTTTAGTGCTTTATCTGATACCAAATCAACTTTTAAGCTCAATTCCTTCTCAAGCAATTCTTGAAGGTCAAAAAATTCCCAACCAAGTGGTTTATAAAATGATACTAAAACATCTATATCGGAATCTTCTTTTTGCTCGCCTCTGGAGTAGGAACCAAAATATCCAATTTTATCAACAAAATAATTTTGATGCAACATTGGCTTCAGTTCTTTCAGTTTATTTTCTATTTCGATATTTGTTTTCATCTTATGGCTCGTTTAACCGTTCAAATTTACACAATTTTTGCTATATCAATCAAACACAACTTATTTAGTGGACAACCTAATACACAAAACTACTTCCACCCAAAAACTCCCTTATTATAGATGTGGGCGGTATATTATTGGATGACATAGATTTAAAGTAACTAAAGAAATTTAGCAAACGGCTGGCCTCGGCATATTCTGGTTTGTTATGCGCCACTTCTAACAGGATAGGTTCGGCCAATTGTTTAAGTACGGCAAATTCGTAAAGTAGTGCCGTATTAAACATGACATCAGCCTCTTCCTGATACGGAAAAATATGCTTGTCTTCGCCCCTACGCACACTTTGCCAGCGCGACAGCGTAGCTTGAGCCGAGTAGTTACGGTATTTGTAATCACGCACCATCCTGCGGATCAAACGATTATCGGTTGTAGGTATGCGATTATGGTCGTCGATGTTGATGGAGGTCAGTGCCGAAACATAAATTTTAAACTTGAACGAATCGGGAATATTCGCCGTTAGTTGTGGATTTAGGCCATGTATGCCTTCGATAATCAGTATATCATCCTGATTTAGACGCATACGGGTATCGTTGTAAAAACGCTTTCCCGTATCAAACGAAAATAAGGGTAACTTAACTTCCTCGCCACTTAACAACTTGGATAAATCCTCGTTTATCTGCCTAACGTCCAACGCTTCCAGCGCTTCAAAATCGTATTCGCCATGTACATCTAGCGGGGTGTGCTCACGATCTACAAAATAATTATCCAAGGATAAGGTATGTGGCTTTAGTCCATTTACCGTGAGCTGAATGGCCAGACGCTTACTAAAGGTAGTTTTACCGCTCGATGATGGACCGCTAATAAGAATAATTCGGATTTTCTCTTTCCTACCAGAAATCATATCTGCAATATGGGCAATCTTCTTTTCGTGAAAAGCTTCAGAAACTTTGATAAGTCCTTCGGCTTCGCCGTTTCGATGCAAAAGATTTAGCTCGTGAATATTGGTCACCTTTAGCACTTTATTCCAGTGGCTATATTCCCGAAATATTTCAAACATTTTATTCTGAATAACAAGATCCTCCAGCTCTTCGGGCTCAAAACGTTTGGGTATTTGAAGCAAAATTCCATTATAATACTTATACAGGTCGAATACTTTCAAATAACCTGTTGAGGGCAACAGATAACCATAAAAAGACCCAATGGTATCATTTAATTGATAATAGGACGAATAGTTATGACCCTGACTTTCCAATAGACCTATTTTATCCACAAACCCCTGTTCCTTAAACAGTTCTATTACCTTGTCGGTTTCTTTTTCGCAATATTCAAATGGGATATTCTCATTTACCAGATTGCGCATACAATCTACCAATTCAGTCACCTGATCAAAAGTAACCTCTTGTGCACTATCCAACTCGCAATATACACCTTTTGATACCGAGTGTTCTACACGCAGCTTTGCATCTGGCATAAGCTTTTTTACGGCGTAATACAGCAAAAACGACAAACTACGGATGTACATACGCATTCCATCGGGCGTGGTAATATCGATAAACTCTACGGTTTTTGGATGAAATACTTCAAAGGATAGTTTCTCCAAGTTATTATTGACCAAAGCTCCCAGAATCTCACTTCGCAGTTTTATATTATGGTCTTGAGCAATTTCTTTTAAGTTGATGCCGCGGTTATAACTTGTGCAGGTATGATTGTTTAAACACTTAATCTCTATTTGTTTACTCATATTTATTAGCTTTTTTTTTAATTCCAATTGTAATCAGAAAATAAAGATAGCTAACATTCATCAAACCTTTATCTTTTCAGTTCAATTTTTAGATATTGCGCAGTATGGCTCTCCTTGTTTTGAGCCACTTTTTCGGGTGTTCCCTGACAGAGCACTTCACCACCAAAACGTCCGCCCTCTTTTCCTATGTCGATAACGTGGTCGGCCACCTTAATCACATCGAGGTTATGCTCAATTACAATTATTGTATTGCCCCTCTCCACCAACCTATTCAGCACACCCAGCAACACCCTGATGTCTTCAAAGTGCAATCCCGTAGTTGGTTCGTCGAGTATGTAAATGGTATTGCCTGTATCTTTTTTTGCGAGTTCGGTGGCTAATTTTACCCGTTGAGCCTCTCCTCCCGATAGAGTGGTTGAAGGCTGCCCCAAGGTAATATAACCCAGACCAACTTCTTTAATCATCCTGAGTTTATGCACAATCTGTGGAATATTCTCAAAAAATTCTACTCCTTGATTGATGGTCATATTGAGCACATCGCTGATGGACTTGCCTTTAAAACGTACTTCCAGTGTTTCACGGTTGTAGCGTTTGCCATGGCACTCCGGACACTCCACCATTACATCGGGCAAAAAGTTCATTTCGATGACCTGAACACCCCCTCCTTTACAAGTTTCGCATCTTCCGCCCGACATATTAAACGAAAAACGTCCGGCCTTATAATCCCGGATTTTGGATTCAGGTAAATTGGTAAACAGTTTCCTAATTTCGTCGAATACTTTGGTATAGGTAGCCGGGTTTGATCGTGGGGTTCTCCCAATGGGCGATTGATCTACCTCCACCACTTTATCGACCAACTGGAGTCCATCAATTTTTTTATAAGGCAAAGGATCCTTTACTGATTTATAAACATGCTGATTAAGTATGGGATACAGCGTTTCGTTGATCAAAGTAGATTTACCACTGCCCGAAACTCCTGTTACACAAATAAATGTTCCCAGCGGAAAGGTTACGGTAATATCTTTAAGGTTATTGCCACTTGCTTTGTGAAGCACCAGATTTTTTCCGTTCCCCTTTCTTCGTACAGTGGGTACTTCAATGGTTCGTTTATTATTAAGGTAATCAGCGGTTAAGGTATCCTGCCGAATTACTTGTAATGGTGTTCCATGCGCCACAACTTCCCCACCATGACGTCCGGCCAAAGGCCCCATGTCGATGAGGTAATCCGCCTGCATCATCATATCTTTGTCGTGCTCCACTACAAGCACCGTATTTCCGGTATCCCGTAATTGTTGCAAACTCTCAATTAACCTGTGGTTATCGCGTTGATGCAGACCTATGCTAGGCTCGTCCAATATATAAAGCACGTTAACCAACTGTGAACCAATTTGTGTCGCCAAACGTATCCGCTGACTTTCGCCACCCGATAAGGTCATTGCACTTCTATCTAAAGCCAGATAACTTAGACCCACGTTTAATAAAAAACCCAATCTGTTACGTATTTCCTTTAGTATTTCGGCAGCAATGGCTTTTTGCTTATCGCTTAAGTTGTCTTCAATATTTTCAAACCATTGTGCTAAGAGACTAAGGTCCATGCCAGATAAATCGGCTATGTTCTTGTCGTTAATTTTAAATTGTAATGCCTCTTTATTAAGCCTTTGACCATTGCACTCGGGGCATTGGCAAGAAGTAATAAATTGGCCTGCCCATTTTTTTGCTTTTTGGCCGGTATCGCCGTTTTGCTGTTGCAGTATGTATTTGATAACGCCATCAAAGCTGATGAAGTAGTTAGCGCTCCCCAATGGTGTATTTTTTAAGGTAATGGGTTCGCTGGAACCATTCAGAATGGTATCCAATGCTTCTTCGGGAATATCTTTGATGGGTGTTTTTAGGGTGAAACCATGTTTTTGAGCCAAGGCCTCTATCTGCCAAAAAATAAGGGTGTTTTTATATTTCCCCAATGGAGCAATTCCCCCGGCATAAATACTAGCCGAATCATTGGGTATCACTTTTTCCAGATCAACCAGATTTATGCTACCCAATCCTTTACATTTATCACAAGCTCCTTGTGGCGAGTTGAAGGAAAAAGAGTGTGGAGCCGGCTCATTATAGGAGATACCGGTTGTGGGACACATCAACTTTTGCGAGTAATATTTGGCTTCGTTGCTGTCCACATCGAGCATCATCATGATGCCCTTGCCATTTTTCATGGCCAGATGCAAGGAGTCGGAAAGACGTTTTACATCTTTCTCTGACACCTTAATACGATCAATAACCATCTCGATACTATGGTTTTTATACCTGTCGAGTTTGTAACCATGTTCCAGCTCAACTATCTCGCCATCGACCCTGGCATGTAAATACCCCTTTTTACGGATCTGTTCAAATAACTCTTTGTAGTGCCCTTTCCGGTTTTTAACCAAAGGAGCCAATACCATCACTTTTTTGCCTTTAAAATTTTCTTGTATCAACGAAAGTACTTGTTCGGTGGTATATTTCACCATCTTTTCGCCTGTATTGTACGAGTAGGCATCCGAGGCACGGGCATACAAAAGCCGCAGAAAATCGTAGATTTCGGTGATAGTGCCTACGGTAGAACGCGGATTTTTATTGGTGGTTTTTTGCTCGATGGAAATAACGGGACTAAGGCCTGTAATCTTATCTACATCAGGTCTTTCCATGTTACCCAAAAATTGGCGGGCATAGGCCGAAAAAGTTTCTACGTATCTTCTTTGTCCTTCGGCATAAATTGTATCGAAAGCTAAAGATGATTTACCACTGCCGCTTAATCCGGTAATTACAACCAATTTGTTACGTGGAAATTCCACATCAATATCCTGCAAGTTATGCACTCTTGCCCCCAGCACAGACACCATTCCATCTTCCAAAAAATCAACTTCGGGTTGTGCCAATTCATTTATTGTTGTAGCCATAAAACACCTAACTATTTAACGGAGATAATGTTTTATAGATTAGATAAATCATTATACCACATTTTAAGCGAAAAGTACAAATCGATTTTTCAACTACCAAGTGAAAAAGAATTAAAAAGAAGAGATAAAAGCTATTTTAATTGCAGGCCGGGAGTCTGTATAAAAACTTCACTTCCACTAATTTTGTTAGGAACAACCGTTTCGGTGGGTATAGAAATAGATTCTGTTTTTCCTGCTCTTGCTATTTTTAGTGGCAAATCAATTTCATAAGTTTTTTTGCGGCTATTGGTAAGCTCATTATCTCGTAACCAAGGATTTAAATCCTTCAATTCTTTATACGATATATTCTTACTTTTGGCAAAATCGGCAATATTGCTGATGGAACCATTCATAGTCATTGTTTCTGTTTTCAACTTAGGATACATATCCTCTTCATCCACATAAAAACCATAATTTTTGGGATTCGACAATATTTCTTTTAGCGCAATGATTCTATATACATACCTACCCGTTTCTTCACCCAAAAGCAAATCGTAGTAATCGTTGGCTTGTTGCAAGTCCAACTGCCTGTTAATACCTGCCTTACCGGCATTATAAGAAGCCGCAACCAAACTCCAATTCTGATAACTATCGTAGGACTTTTTTAAGTATTTGCAAGCAGCTACTGTTGATTTTTGCACATGATAACGCTCATCCACTTCGCTGTTTACCTCCAAACCATACTCTCCCGCCGTAGAGCTCATAAACTGCCACAATCCCGCAGCGCCCGCGGGAGAAACTGCACGGGGCATCAATCCACTTTCGATAACCGCCAAGTACTTAAAATCATCAGGGATACCCTGCTCTTTTAAAATAGGTTCGATGATAGGGAAATACCTATTCGCTCGTTTAATAAAAAGCACGGTTTGCGACTGCCAATACGTATTTATAAGCAGCTCACGATCCAAGCTCTCTTTGACCCAATGCTTCTCGTAAGGTGTCTTTTCGCCTGCAAAGTTTATACCCTCAGGAATTTTTAAACTAAATATGGCGTAACTATCTTTAAAGGCACGATCTTTTTTTATAGGAAGATTTGGCTCTACAGAGTAGGTAAACAATTGTGCAACAATATAAAGGGCAATAATACTACTCGATATTGATAAAACTTTAATATAAGCTGATGTTTTTTGATTTTTCATAATCCGTCCCGCTGTTAAATCCGTTCTGTTGTAAGTACAAAGATATTCAATAAAAATGACAAAGAAAACAGTGCTAAAGCATGTTAACTATTAACAATACGCACACATTTGTTTTTTGTTGCAGCAAAGAATTAAAACCGATGAAATTACATTCTAATTGTCGTTTCCTCTAGAATTTCTGTCATTAAACTTATCATCCATCTTATTAATATCGTAAGATTTAAGTGGATTTTTTGCCAAACCTAAGTTCTGACTTCTGTTTCTGAAAATATCGATGGCTGCATAAACCGCTTGCCTGAACGACTCCTCATCGGCAATACCTTGTCCGGCAATATCAAATGCTGTACCATGATCGGGCGAAGTTCGAATAATTGGCAAACCAGCGGTAAAATTAACACCTGATGTAAATGAAATGGTTTTGAATGGTATTAAGCCCTGATCGTGATACATGGCCAATACGGCATCGAACTTAGCGAGATTGTTAGATCCGAACAAACCATCGGCAGCGTATGGCCCTAAAGCCATAATGCCTTTTTCTTTGGCCTCTTCAATAGCCGGAATGATGATATCTTGCTCCTCTTTACCTATCAAACCATCGTCGCCTGCATGTGGGTTAAGACCCAATACGGCAATACGAGGCCTACGTATGGTAAAATCCTGTTTTAAAGCTGTATTGAGAATTTTTAGCTTATTCAGGATTTTTTCCTTGGTAATACTTGCCGATACCTGATTGATAGGAATATGACCTGTTACCACACCTACCTTCAATCTATCACTAATGAGCAACATAAGTGAGCCATCCGTACCAAACTCCGATTCCAGATATTCGGTATGTCCAGGGAAATTAAACTCTTCTGATTGAATATTTGCTTTATTGATAGGAGCGGTAACCAAAACATCTATTTTCCCAGCCTTTAAATCGGCAACCGCTAGTTTTAGGGCTGCATAAGCACCCTCCCCTCCCATTTGGGTAGCCTTGCCCAGTTCAACCCGTATTTCATCGTCAACACAATTAATTATGTTGGCTCGTTTAGGATGGGCTTCCTCGGCACTTACTATATTATTAAGATTAAAGTTGCTAATATTTAAGGTTTTGCGATGATAGGCTGCAACTTTTGACGAGCCATAAACGATGGGAGTGCAAATATCAAAAATCCTGACATCACTTATCACCTTAAATATAATTTCGTATCCAATCCCGTTTATATCGCCGTGGCTAATTCCTAACCTAATTTTATCTGTTGTCATGTATTTTATTTTTTTGTTTTTGATTTAAGAAACTGGTACAGGAGACGCACCCCCACACCTGAAGCCCCTTTTCCGCGGTAACTACTTTGCTTTAAACTAAACGCAGGGCCAGCAATATCGAGATGTATCCAGGGATGATTCACAAATTTAGATAAAAATTTACCAGCAGTTATGGAGCCAGCTTCTCTTCCGCCAAGATTTTTTAGGTCGGCAATATCGGATTTTATCAACTCGTCATAATCGCTCCAGAATGGAAATTTAACAATGCGTTCATGTGCAGCGAAGCCTATGTTTTCCAACTCGGTAAACGTTTGATTGTCGGCAGTACCCATGGCCACCGTGCCATACTCGCCAATGGCCATTACTGCCGATCCTGTGAGAGTGGCCAAATCTATCACCAATTCGGGTTCGTATTTATTGGCATAACTCAATGCATCGGCCAAAATGAGCCTGCCCTCGGCATCGGTATTTATTACTTCAACCGTGAGTCCATTGTGCATGATCAACACATCGCCGGGCACATAGGCATTTTTTCCAGGACGGTTGTCGGTAGCGGGCACCAGTCCGATAACATGCAGCCGCAACTGGTTTTTAGCAACAGCCGCCATGGTTCCAATTACTGAAGCAGCTCCGCCCATATCGCATTTCATGGTATCCAAACTTCCGGGAGGGGTTTTAAGGTTAATACCACCCGTATCGAAAACCACACCCTTACCTACCAAAACATAAGGCTTGGTGTTTACCGCATTTTCGGGCTTCCATTCCATCACAGTAAATGTTGGCGGGTCGATGCTGCCTTTGTTCACGGCTAATAAACCGCCAAATTTAAGCGCTTCTATTTTGGCTTTGTTAAAAACCTCCGCTTTAAAACCATCTAGTTGAGATTGTTCCAATATAAAATCGGCCAGTTGTTGGGCATTTAATTTATCCACCGGTTGATTGACCAAATCTCGCGCAATAAAAACCGACTCAATTAAATTATTCAGCTCGAATATCTCGCATCCGCTAACAGCAGCGCTCACTAGGTTTATTTCTGTTAACTGAAATTCGTCCTCTTTTTTCTCGGTTTTATACCTTAAAAAGCTATACGAACTCAGGGCTATTCCTTCGGCCAAAGCAATGGCCTTTTGATTATCACCAATAATATCAATCAACGAAAGCTGACTTGCATCTTCACATTTCAATTTATTAAAAATACTATTCCCGTCTTTTCTAACAAGCTCGTTTTCATCGTCACCCGCTTTGGTTGAAAAACGAATAAAAACCTGCTGTGATAGCCGGTTAAGATGAACCAAGGTTTGCTCCTTAGCTGTTTTGCCTTCAATATATTCCATTTCTCCTTCCGAGAAATTAAAATCTTTAAGGGCAGTTAAATCATTGACCAAAAAAACCAAGTGGCTTTGATGGTTTATATCTATGGATTTTTTTATAGTTGGACGCATATTTTTTGTTTATGTTGTTAGCTTAAAGGATAAATACCAAGGATTAAAATCATTATACTCGAAAAAACCATAAAAACATAAATTCCAAGCCATAATTTTCTCCAATCATTCTCTTTATATTTTGCTCTAAATTGAGATGCAACATATCCCAATAATAAAGAACCAAAAAATTGAGAAATAACACCGGAAACAATTCCAACATAATTGTTATCATTCACGTACGCATTAAAACCAATTGAAAACAGTAAAGTCAGTAAAATATATAATTTAAATCTTTTCATTATTCCAGTTCTCTTTTGCACTATCTGAATTCCAATAAATTCTCAATTTCAGATAAATATTGCTGTCGGCAAACCACTTTTCTCCAATCATCAAAACAAGATTTACACCCTCATTTAAAATATACTTAACCGAATTAAATGTGTAAATCTCAGCCAAAATCGTAAGACAAACCTTTTTATCCTTCCAACTCTCCTTGGCCACTCGCACCTTTTGCTTGCTGCCTAAAATAATCGCGGGTAATTACTTTTTTGAGTTCGCGGTGGATAATTAGTTCTGTTAGCACGTAATCGTAATCCTGGTCGGGCATTTGGTTTTTGTACATACTAATATCCGTTTCGCTGATATCGATACGATACAAAAAATGCATAAACCTATCTATATTATCTGAAAGTAAATAGGCTACATGAACTTTCATTTGCCCAAACAATTCTTCGTAAAACAGTTCTGCGGTGCCAGTGAAGTGGATTTCCAGACCAAACTCACCAAAATCCTTTTGTATCTGCCTTCCTGTTTCAATTATCAAATCGTTACGACGCGAGGCTTGCAGCAAATCGGTACGCGATGTGGCCGGATAACCCATTATTCTTTCTCCTTTATGGGTTCGTATGATCGCAGGATGGCTTCTAACTGACGAACCATATTTCTTTTATCAGGTTTTTCGGGATTGTACGAATACCCTTCCGTGATAACCATTTTGTTTCTTTGTTTGTTATGATGAATCATGCTGATGAAAGGGCCTCCCATCATATCGCCCTGCACTTTCCAAAGTCCACGTAACACAACCACATTGGTATCAGAAGGTGTTTTAATAAGCTGATAATTAATAGGAAACATGTGCTCAGTAGTCATGTAGGATCCTTCGACTGCCCCTGGAATATTTTTCATCATTACCTCATCCCTTGTGTTCAATAAATACTCTTTTGAAAAACTTCCTTCGCCCACATAATCTGCCTCATAAATTATTAATCCCAAACTCGAATTGTGTGTTTCGTGCGACATCCATAAAAAACCGTCTTCCTCCTTCTTGAGCTTAAAATCGATTGGAATAGACATGGTAAATCCAAACTTAGTTTCCACCTTAGTTTTCAAATCCTTATTAAAAGTGGTGCTAAAATAACTTTCCAAACGTTCCCGCTCGGCTTTGGTAAAGAAACCCACCAACTTTAATTCGTTTTCCTCCACCATTTTTTCCATGCTATCGGTATCCTTGGCATAAATCCTCACTAACGCTTGGCCCTTTGCCCATGTACCCTTATAAAATTTGATACTCTCTTCTTGCACATCGGCACCTACCTCAACCAAAATAAGGTTACGGTATGATTTCATAAAGTCGGATAGTGAGCGGTGTGGAATAACCGACACATCAAACATGGGCTCCTCCTGCGGAAGACCAATCATGGGTTGCACCATCATGTCCCACAGCTTTTTGCCTGCTTCGGATTTTTTTACCACATCGTTCATCACAATAATCATAACGCCGGCATCCCCCGAAGGGTTTGGCTTGTGCGAATTTGGTTTTGTTTTGCAACTAATGGCAATTATCGACAATAAACTTAAAGTGTAAAGGATTGATTTCATCTCATTAAAATTATTTGTTCTTTATTGGTATTTTCCTCATTAAAGGATTAATTTTTAATGGCATTCGACAGAACTACGTTTCGATGGAACTTGGCAATTATTAACCCCTCTATGTGTGGAATATTCTCATGGCTCGTTTCATCTTTTTAAAATTAGATAATAGATAAGAGACTGTTAGATAAGAGACTAATACCTTGTTTGTGACAACCAAGCTGCCTTCGGCAGGCAGGTATAAGAAACTGTGAGCTAAGAAAAACTGAAACTCCAAAATCCCTCTTTTTAATCATTCTCTTCCAGATAAATCGGGATCAGTTATGTGTTTAGCCCCAATAATTATGGGCATTTTATATGTATAAAACTTTTTTTACTCTCGTTCGGCTAAATTATCAATTTCATCTTTGATAAAAAAGAAATCCTGAGAGTTATTTATTTTCCAGATGTCCAGCTTCATACCGGGATGCAAATCTCTACTTACCAAATTGTTCCATTTCATAATTTCTTCGATGGTGCACCCATGCTGAATAGCAATTTTATGAAAATACTCTCCTTTGGCAACGGTATGTACAATTTTTTTATTGGAAGCCTTGCTCGCATCAAACCTTACCCGTTCGGGCATTTGATATAAACGAGGTTCATTTTTCACAAAAGCATCAATGTATGTACGTGGTAAAAAAAGGCTTATCGGCTTATCGTGAACAGGTATGGTTTGCTTGGTGAAAATAGGATTTAAAAAAGTAAGGTCGTCCATGCTTACATTAACCAAATCCACAACCTGCTGAAACGTAATGGTTTGCTGAACCATTACCGTATCCAAATCGCAGAAACTATATTTTGGCGGCACCACTTCGATATCGTAATTAGAATAATAACGCATTGCATAATTGGCAGCAATAAATGCAGGCACGTAACCTTTCACCTGATCGGGAAGATAAGGTCGCAGCTCCCAGTAATTTGTTTTTCCACCGGAGCGTTCAATGGCCTTTTGTACCACACCTGGGCCACCATTGTAAGCGGCCAATGCCAACTGCCAGTCGTTAAAAATACGATAAAGATATTGCAGATACTGACAGGCTGCTTCTGTGGCCAAAACAGGATCGCTCCTTTGATCCATATAGGTACTTACGTTTAGGTTAAACATACTACCCGAATGATACAGAAATTGCCACAATCCCACGGCGCCCGATGATGATTTGGCTCGTGGATCCAAAGCCGACTCAATAACCGCTAAATATTTTAGCTCCAGCGGCAAGTTGTATTTATCCAAAAACTCCTCAAATATTGGAAAATAGAGCTGGGAACGACTAATAATATTGGCCAAATGCTCGCGTCGTTTAACTGTGTACACATCAATATAGGCCTGTACCGCAGCATTATAATCTAATTGAATTGGGGTTTGAGAATTAAGCGTATTCATTCTTTTTTCCACCATCCACTCCGGAAATTGGGGTACATTGCTTTGTTGCGCATACAAAGTAAGCAAAGGTGTACAACAAAAGCTGCACAGCACTATTGCACTGATACGCAGATAGCTAAACAAAAGACCCATATTAATCCAGATTGAAAGTGAGTGTGCCAATATTACGACCGTCGGCAAAAATATCGGCTATATATTCGCCCTCGATTAATTCACCCGCATCCACTTGGTAAAAAAGGCAAACATCCAACTCTTCACCTCCATACTCGATGGTGCGCATGGCCGAATAATTTATTTTCTGGTTTTCATGTTCAAACAAATCATCCTTGCTATGATACAATAAAGCTCCGTCGGGGCGTAATATCCGTAGATAGATATTTTTTTCACCCACCTTGGCTGTTATGTTTTTTTGTATCGAAAAACAGAGCCTTATTTTTGAAATTCGCGATATTCTTTTGGTCTCACGCCCCTTTGAGTTAAGCCCCTCGGCTTCCATATTAAATGTTTCGAGCTTCGATGCTATCTTCACCTTTTCTTGCAGCGATTCCTTTACCACCTCAAGCTGGGTATAGGTGTTTTGCATGGTGCTCACCTTCTTTTTGTACTGCTGGTTTTCTTCCTTCAGTACTTTGTTGCTTTGGTTAAGGGAATCAATTTGCACCACAAAGTTTTTCATCACGCTGCGCAAACTCATTAATTCCTTTTTATATTCCCTAATTTTTGAGGCGTTGGTGGCTTTAATAGTCTGAATTTCCTCTATTAGGTGGGATATCTTTTCGCGCTCCATCTCCAGCATGAGGTTGAGGGTGTCGCTATTCGTCTTTAAAGAGTCATAATCCAACGCAAGCGTCTCAAATTCATAGGTAAGCATTTCCTTTTCCTGCACCATTTCGTCAACCAGCATTTTCATCTCACTCCTATTCTTGAAATAAAGAACGCCTAAAATAATAATTACAGCTAGCGATATACTGCCAACAATAAGGGTGGTTCGGCTCAATTTATGTGATTTTTTGTTTTCTGTGTTTTCCATTGCTATTATTGTGCTTTGTTGATTATTTACGGCAAATTTAGAATATTTAGCGCATTAGCAATAACGAGCGGTCAATTATATCATATTATTTTAATCATTTAGTCCTAACTTGTACAAACCAAAAAAGTTTTTGGCTTGTTCAAGTTAGTCGGCAAAATTTATTAACTCATTAAATAGTTTTAAAAAGATTCCATTATCTCATGTTTTATCACTAAAAAACAATGTGTTATAAATTTTGCTTGCCTACCTTTTCTCTAATATTCTGCCAAAAAATGGCAGAATATTAGAGAAAAGGTTCTAAGAATATATAATTGAATTAAATTTGTCACTTCATTGAATTTAGATTTTATAAGATGCGACATTATATTTTTGGCCTTGTGGCTTTGCTGTTAGTTTTTTACTCTTGCGCTAACCCCGGCTATCCTACTGGAGGCCCTAAGGACTTAGACCCTCCAAAAATCAGGAAGTCCACACCCAAACCCAATGCCTTAAATTTTAAAAAAAAGGAAATCATCATTGAATTCGACGAGATAATAAAACTTAAAGATGTGAATCAGAAGTTTGTTGTTTCGCCGCCATTAAAAAAGCGACCTACCATTACAGATAGGGGAAATAAACTTCAAATTGAATTTGACGAAGATGAGGTGTTACAGGAAAATACCACCTACACCTTAGATTTTGCCGATGCCATCGAGGACAATAACGAAGGTAATCCCCTTGAATCCTTTGTATTTTCGTTTTCAACTGGCGAGGTGGTCGATTCATTTGCCATTATGGGTAACCTTTGGGAAGCGTATGATCTATCACCTGTTGAGGGTGCATTGGTTATGGTACACAAAAACCTAAACGACACCGCTTTTACACACGATGTTCCTGTGCGCTTAGGTAAAACCAACAAAGACGGCCGTTTTACCATACCCAACTTAAGTCCGGGTCAATACCGTATTTATGCCATAGAAGATGGTAACAGAAATTATATGTACGACCAGCCAGGAGAGTACATCGCATGGTTAGATACTATTATATCGCCTTCCATGGAATATGTGCAAA
This sequence comes from Saccharicrinis sp., assembly GCA_024635585.1. GTDB lineage: Bacteria > Bacteroidota > Bacteroidia > Bacteroidales > Marinilabiliaceae > Saccharicrinis. The sequence continues at coordinate 25,967 of JAGXIP010000290.1, forward strand.
TGCCCGATACTATTGCTCCCGATTCGGTCGTTTTTAAAGATGAGCTGGTTTATTCACCTAACGATTTAAAGTTATTCCTGTTTAAAGAGGAAGCCACACAGCAATATTCGCTGGGCGAGGAAAGAAAAGACTCTAATACGCTTGCCTTCTTCTTCAACTTGCCTGTGACCGACTTTTCGTTAAAACCAATTTTGGACCAACCAATAACAAAAGATTGGGCTGTATTTGAGCCTTCGGTAAAAAATGATACCATGTTTGTTTGGATAACCGACAGTGCTATCTATAAAAGAGATACCCTTGCCTTGGCACTTTCGTATTTAGGTTTAGATTCGTTAAACAATCCTACCCCAATAAACGATACCGTAAGAATGTATTATTTTCAGCTCCCCCCAAAAAAGGAGACCCGAAAACAAAAGAAAAACACCAAAGAAGTTGTAAGAACTTTACAAATGGCCAAGTCGTCAACCACCGTAGATTTAACCAAAAGCTTTAACTTTATTATGCCAACGCCAGTTAAGTTTATGGACAAAACAGCCTTCCAATTGCAGGAAAAAGTAGATACCCTTTGGCATGAAAGAGATTTTACTTTTACACAAGACTCAGCCTTTAAGCGACGATTTTCTATCGATACAAAATGGACACCGGGAGCAACTTATGTTTTATCCATTGACTCGGCAGCCATTGAAGATGTGTATGGATTAAAGAACGATTCTATTGGTCGGAAATTCACTGTGAAAACATTAGAATCGTATGGC
>JAGXIP010000291.1 GCA_024635585.1 Saccharicrinis sp.
ACGAATTGAGAATGCTGATAAAATTACCTTGAGAATGATGGTGCAACATCGGAGCGGCATTCCCAATCTTACCGACAATCCTGATTTTTGGGAAGACCCACCAGAAAGCCGAAAAGAAGCGCTTGAATATGCACTTGATTTGCCGGCTGACTTTGAACCAGGTGAAGATTATGGATATTCAAACACCAATTATTTGTTGCTTTCCAGAATCATTGAGAAAGTGGTGGGTTATAACGGTTTCCAATATTACAAGGAGGAAATTTTAACCCCACTTGGGCTGAACAATACTTTCGGTTCGCTTAGTGAAGTGGATATAGACGATGTGATGAGTGGCTATTATGTTGGCATTGAAAAGGATTTTAAGTATGAGGAACAAGGAATGTTAGCTACAGCAGAGGATGTGGGCATATTCCTGAGGGCATTAAACGATGGTTCCGTATTTAATGAAGGAGAACAGGAAATCTATTCCTCCATTTACGTGTACGAACATACAGGTCTGCTTCCCGGCTACCAGAGTATTGCCAAATACCACAAAGACATTGATGCGGTTGTTATTCAATTTAATAATACAACTAATTTTGATGGATATGACTGGAATTTAGCGGAAATCATATACAGTCGTATTGTGAAAATATTGAAAAGCTCTTAATACTCAGAAAACCTTTGTAACCAGGTTTTTGGGCTGTTTTAAGGAGTCGGTTTCAATTTCAAAATCTATGATCCCTAGTACCAGCTGTTCTTCGGTAATAACATCCACTCTCCATAAGCCTTCCTTTGTATTGTTTTTGTAGGTATAGCCGCGATATCCGCCATCGCGGCCACCGGTAATATCATAGCTGATGTTGTCCACTATCTCCCATTCACTGGTTTGCGTGTTGAACCATTTCCATCGATGAGATATATTTTTTTTAAAATCGGTGGGGGCAAAAATAGATGAGAAAATATACACGGTTTCGCCTGGCTTACAAATATACTTGAGGCGATGATCTCGCCAAAATATATACCATTCATCAGTTTCGTAACTAACAATATAATTGCCATTTTCTTTATTAATACTATGTGCAGGCATTCCCGTTTCTAAAGCTAAGGGAACTGGAGGTATTAAGTTGAAATAATAGCCCAGGTTTATCATCAAATAAATCCCCAATACAATCCCTAACAATTTACTTTTTTTAATTTCCGCTCTGGCTGAAGGACTTACACTGTATATATAAACAATTAGTAAAAAGGTATTTGCTAGACTAACTATCCCGGACAGCAAAAAAATAGATGTGTTCATTTTTTTAATCAACACAGGTAAGAAGAAAGAAAAGAAGATAAAACTAACAAAAAAGTAAATACTGAATTGCAAGTACTTATTGGACAACCGTTTTTTAAATATCTCGTTTGCAAATAGTAAAAATAATAAGATCAGAAAAAAAGACATGGTTTTCGATACGGAGACACTGCGCGAAAAATAGATAACAAATGCACTTGAGAGTCCACCAATAAAAAATTGAATAGCCAAAGGCAGATACACCTCAAAACGCTCAATAAAAGTGTCTTTCCATCTTCCATCGTCCGCTAGATTATATAGATAGATACTAATGGTTAAGGATATCATGTAGGTGCATAGTACAATGATATCATACAATCTATCTACACGCCCCAAGGTTAATGAATCCCATAAAAATCCGCCCATAAAAAAGAGAACAAGCAAAGATTTCTGATGCTTTTTGCTAAATGTTTTAAACCAACTACCTCCTATCCGCATTATTTTCTTTATTTGCTTATTCAAAAAACGGTTTAAAACAAAATCAGGGTACGATATTTAGAACCCTAACCATATCGTACCCTGATAATTCGCTAAATGCAATCAGCTATTTGCCATCAGCCATCAGCCACCAGCTATTAGCCAAAGCTATTTCCTATACTTATTGGCCTGGGGCAAGTACGCTTTAATTTTTCTTATACGGGTATCGTCGGCAGGGTGCGTACTCATAAATTCAGGTGGTTTCTGTCCACCGCTTTCCGACATACGAGTCCAGAATTCAACTGCACCTTCGGGATCGTAGCCAGCCATAGCCATAAATACAAGCCCCATTTTGTCGGCTTCGGTTTCATGTTGCCTCGAAAATGGCAGTGCTACACCGAATTGAGCTCCCAAACCAAAAGCTGTCATGTACAATTGTTGTGTTTGTTCGGGTTTTTCCTGCAAAGCCACCTGTAAGCCTGCTGCCACTGCCTGCATACCCATTTGCTGGCTCATACGCTCATTACCGTGACGGGCTACAGCATGTGCAATCTCATGCCCCATTACCACAGCAATACCATTCTCATCTTGCGTATAGGGTAAAATGCCGGTATAAAAAACTACCTTCCCACCAGGCATACACCAGGCATTTGGTGTGTCGTCCTCAACCAGGTTAAACTCCCAGCTGTAATTTGACACCTCACTACTCAAACCGTTACTGGTCATATACTCTTCAACAGCTGCTGCAATTTTAACACCAACCTTCTTAACCAATGCTGCTTGTTCTTTGTTGCTCGATAGCTTGGCATCTTTTAAAAATTCGCTGTAATTACTTAATCCCATCTCGGCCATTTGCGATTCGGGGAACAGGTTTAATTGTGAACGACCCGTTATTGGCACGATAGAACATGCTACCACCACAAAGGCCACTACTACGGAGGCTGCCATTAGCTTCCAATAAAAATTTATCTTACTCATTGTTTTTAGTTTTAAGTTTGTGAATGTATTGCTATGATTCAGTTTATTGGGCAGTGTATCTTGTAAAAGTAAATGCCATATATTTTTCTGCTAATACAAGTTTTTATAATCTTATCGACAAATCAAGTTGACCTTCCAAACCTAGTTTAACTATTTTTTGTAAGGTGGAGAGCCTGACTTCCTTAATATTGTTTTCAATTTTAGAGATATAGGATTTTGTCGTGCCTACTTTTTCTGCAAGCTCACCTTGTGTCATCCCTTTCTCAAGTCTAGCTTCATAAAGTAAAGTGCCAAGCTTGAAATTTTCATATCCATTTTCAAGCTCATCACGTTTTTGAGTTCCTTTGACTCCATAATGCTTATCCTTAAAATCATCAAGTGTCAATCTATTGTTATTTTTCATTTTTGTACTCCTCCATTATTTTTAGTGCTTTTTCTATCTCTTTTTTTGGGGTTTTTTGCGTTTTCTTTTGAAATCCATTTGCTAAAATTATCAGTTTACCATGGTCGAAAAAACAGAAGATTCTAAAAATATCTCGGCCTTGTTTTACTCGCATCTCATATAAGCCATCAGTTGTTTCTATATGCTTCAGATAACTCTCAGGTACTCGTTCATGTTCTTCAATCAATTGAATCGTCCAGATTATTTTCGCTTTAATTTTTTCTGACTGATTGAGAAAAAATTTCTCAAAATAATCCTTGTAGAAAATCGCTGTTCGAAATTTCAAATTGGATTTCATGTTACAAAGATAGAGGATGTTTCACTAAAGTGCAACATATTTAATCTTGCTCTAACTTATTTATACAAAATTTCAGCAAGTTTTCAATCGTGCTATACAAAAATAAAGAATTTAATTACACACCATTGTACTTATTGCAAAGTCATTTGATTAAATGATCCACAAAAGTCTTTTATTCCTAACATGAGTAACTTTATCTTAAACAAAACAAGGTTATTTATTGCTTATGGCTCAATATCAGTTTTCAGCCAATACGGATCCTCTTCCGTATCTTCTTCTTGTGGTTCATCTTCCAGCGGCGATTTTGGGCGTTGAGGTCCTTCATTTTTATATAGCACAGCTAACAATATACCTGCCAGGCCTCCCCAAAAGTGACCTTCCCAGGAATATTGCATATTAATTTTTAAGGGAAACGCGCCCCAAACCAGACTTCCGTAGAAAAAAATAACCAGAAACGATATAGCTATCAATCGGATGTGCTTGCGGATTATACCGCTGAGGGCCAAAAAGCCTGTGAGCCCGTATATTATTCCACTAGCTCCTATGTGCCACGAATCGCGTGCAGCCAGCCACAATCCCACTCCGCTTAACACATAGATTAAAAAAAATACCTTGTAGGCTATTTTATTGTAAAAGTAAAATAAGGCAACTCCCAAAACAAACAACGATATGGAGTTGGAATACAAGTGCTGCCAGTCGCCGTGTATCAAAGGCGAAAATAATATTCCCCTCAACCCCTCTATACTTAATGGACGAACGCCATACTCGGCAAACGACACACTCTCAAGTGTTTCGATTAGCCTAATGGTAAAAATAAGCAGCAAAAAAAAGGATGGGAAGATAAGACTGTGCAAGAACCGTCTCCTTTCGATGGGAATATGTGAACCTAGGCCTTTCAATATAAAAAAGTATTAAGTAACAAGATAAAAGTATCAAGATAAAATTATAAATTATCAAAACCTGATACGACCACCTTCCGCCTGCGTGCAAAGAAAGCAACAATAACGAGGCATTTTAACCCCATCAACATGAATTTTACGGGTTATATCTGTTCAAAAGTAACAATATCCTCTTAAATTATTATAAATTAAAGAAAGCCCGCCTTAAAGTGTACATTTAAACCATACTTTTGTATGCTCCTTGATTTATATGCTCAAACTATTCATCGTAATGTCACAAACCATCATAAACATTAGGCAAAAAGCTTGGTACAAGCACTTTATAAAGAAATTTTGGCAAAAACCAAACCGACTTACAGCCAGTAAGGTAGCTATTGCCATGGCTATCCAGGCCTTGCCGTTTATAATTTTGGGAAATCCATACTTGGTAGTCACCTTATCTCTGGGTACGGTAGCCGCTGCCCTTTCGGAAACCGATGACCACCCTCGCGGGCGAATGAAATCATTGTTTATTACCATCATCAGTTTTCTAATCACCACATCCTCGGTTTTTATATTAAAACCCTATCCAATATTATTTGGTATCGGTTTTATCGCCTCCACCATTGTTTTTGTTTTGTTGGGTGGAATAAGTGAGCGTTACAGGGGAATTACTTTTGGAGCCATATTAATAGGTATTTACGCCATGCTTACTTATCGCATAGATTATGCGTGGTACAGCCAAGTGCTTTTTTTATGCACAGGCGCACTTTTTTATGGTCTATTGTCCTTGTTGTTATTATACCGCAAACCATGGCGTTTGTTAGAAGAACAATTGGCATCGGGTTTTATGGCGTTATCGGAATATCTGGAAGAAAAAGGAAAAGATTTTGCACAGTACAAGCATCAACAAACCAATAAGCAGAGTATTTTAAACATACAGGTAGTCAATGCGTTAGAAAAATGCAAGGAAGTTATTAACATATACGGGCAGGAGGTAAAATCCCAGGAAGAACTCATACCCTATCTCCAGCGTTTTATGTTGTTACAGAGTTTGCACGAACGTGCCGCATCGGGGCATGAGCAATACGAATCGTTAAGTGAAAAAGAGGAATATGAACCGCTTTTAAACGGATTTGCCGAGTTATTCCATCAATTATCGCATGCCACCAAATTGCTGGCCGAAAATATGCTCACCGGCGAACCATACCAGCATCCGGTTGCCATAGGTTGGATTATTAATGCTTTAGAATTTGAATTGGAAAAAATACCCGACCATGACCGTCAATTGATTGAACTACTATTACACAACCTTAACCGTTCGCACCAGTCGCTCAATAACCTTAGCATACCCGAAAAAAGCACTTCGATACCACGCTTGAAGCAGGACGAACGCAGCACATGGCAACGACTTAAAGATCAGTTAGATTGGAATCATCCCCGATTAAGATATGCCATCCGGCTTAGTGCTTGTTTTTTGGTGGGCTTCATCCTGATAAAGTATTTAAAGATGCACAATGGCGAATGGATACTCCTCACCTCATTGTTTGTGAGCCAACCCACCTACAGCGAAACCAGGAAGAAACTGCTGCAACGTATAGCGGGAACACTTGCAGGAATTAGCCTGGGCATTTTAGCGCTGCATCTTCTGCCCACCCAAACAGGACAACTGGTGCTGCTACTGGTAAGCGGGTACAGTTTCTTTTATTGGCGCGTTGCCAACTATTCCTATGCTGTTGTGTTCATCAGTATATTTGTACTGGCCGGAAACCAGCTGATATCCGTACCATTTGGTAATGTTTTTTTACCTCGCATAATAGATACCCTTGTGGGAGCATTACTATCCTTTTTAGCCATCCGTTTTTTATGGCCTAACTGGCAGCACAAACGAATACCGCAGCTCTTGGCCGCTGCACTGCAAGGTAATGCCGCCTATTTTAGGCAAATAGTGACTGGCGCCAATAGCAATGTGGATGATGATTACGAATACCGATTGGCACGCAGACTGGCTCACAAATCGGACAATGCACTTACTTTAGCGTGGCAAAGTATGCAGGTGGAACCTAAAAAAAACAAACCTCTGATGCAGCAGGCGTTTACACTTACCTATCTTAACCATGCATTGCTGTCGCATTTATCGGCTCTTGGTGCTTTGAATCAGGATAGGAGTTATTTTGATCTCACCATGGATGTGGACAACAACATTGAAAGCGCTTTAAAGGAAACAGCCCTCAACCTAAAAGAAAATCCCGATGGTATTTCCTCTAGCACATTAAAACCTGTTTTGCTGGAGCTTAAAGATAGAATAGACCAATGTCCGCCAAACAACCAGCGACAGCATTTGCGCCTTATTTACAACATAGCCGCCGTTAGCAACAAGCTATTGCGCGAATCGAAAAGTATTAAAGCCGCATCTATCTATCCTGGATAAGCCAGAAAAGTATTAAGAATCAAGTATTAAGAATCAAGTATTAAGAATCGAGTATTAAGGATCAAGACCTAATCTCGTTTTTCTGTATCTTTTCCAGTTTCTATTGCGTCTTTTTGACATTGTAGAATTTGGGGTTTCTCTACCATGAGGAAAACAAAAAGGACAACCTCCCATTTCTAAAAAGTTCTGAATCCTTGAAATTCTTACATTATTGAATTTCTTAGGAATATCAACTAAACCTGGATAATAGTAACCGAATGCTTTTCTAAGACGGAATTCTTTTTTCGTTTTTACTTTTAATCTATGAGGACAATCCTCCTCAAAATGTTTCATTTTTAGTTAAGTATTGAACGATGTATCCGTCATTATCATTAGGTTCTCCATAAGAATAAACATAAACCAAAAAGAAGCATCCAATTACTAAATAGTCAAGTAGTGTCGCAAAAAGCCTACTTCCCAAACCTGCTCTGTCTATTGTCTCTATTTAATTTAAAATATTTAATTCGCCTATTCAGTCACGTTTTTAACTTGGCATAACGTTCCCACAATATGAAACGGTTGGGTATTCCGGGTCTATTCCTATTAAGTTACAACAAATTTGAAGTGGGTTATAGCCCTTGAATAACCAACTATCCCGGCAATTTTTCTCATGTGTTGAACTAAATCCCTACGCAATAGCTTCGATTAAATATTGTCTATGTTTTTCTAATCCGAATGCAGCTAAATTTGTAATTCATTTAGAATCTTTTTTACCTGCCATATCGCAATGCTTTAAAAACTTCTTTCTTTTCGTCGATAAGTACATAGCTTAATAATAGCCGCGATGTCGCCTGCCTAACCGAGGTAGTTTCATCGGAAACTAGTCGCTGGGTCTTACAAACGGCTTATAATCCTATTTATTAGCGTGTGCTATTTTTCTCTTATTCTTTATATTTTGAAAAACCACAATCATTACGAATACAACTATTAATTGGCAATATTCAATTACATTCTCATGCTTAATTCCATTGTGTATTAATACTTGTCCACCAATTACCAAAATAAGTAGTACGGATTGCAATATCATTAAAGTCTTGTCAGAATCTAATTTCCCATTTTTAGGTTCAGAAATAGTATTTTGATCTACCGAAAAAATTCTTGTTTCAACAATTGAAAACAGAATCAAAACAACTGAAATGCACATTGTCCAAATTTCAGACATTTCATAATAATAAAGTAATCCTATTACCAAAACAAAGGTTAATAGATACCCAAGATTAATTAATCTTCTCTTATTCATTGTCTTTCATTAATAAATTATGACCTAGATAACAAACTATAGTGCTTTAGCGTACCGAATGCATGCCAATGGATTCGGTTGTGGGAGCTTCACTATTGAGGTACACAAAAATTTATGCAGGCTACAACCCATGAATTTATCACTATTAAGCCTATTTTGTATATACATTTTGCCTGTAGTTTTTATTCATATTGTCGTCCATTATTTCTCGGGTTTTTCAAATCAATCCAAAATACATGAACTTTTTCAGTTTCATCTCTTTCTCCATTTTTATTCTCATCAAGTTGAGCAAAAACATACATAAAATCATTTGCGCAATCATACTCTGAACTAACAACAGAATAGTTTAATGGCACTAGAATTTCCTTGTTTTCACCTTCCAAATCAAACACATAAAATCGTCTTAAATCTTTTTGATTGATAAATCCATCTTTGTTAGAGTCCTCGTTATACGCAGAAATCATGTAATAATTTCGTTTTACTGGTATATTGAATAATGTGTCTTTCGTAAACGATGGTACATATAGCGTCTTTATCAGCACTGGTTTTTCAAAGAGTAATTTTTGTGTCTGTGTTTTTATATTTTTTAACGATATATTCACTAAATTAAATCCATATACTGCCTGTAATCCGGGCATAAAATTATAATTCCATTGGTTTCCATCACTATTACATAAATCAGAATAATTGCTATAAAAGCTACTACTTCCAGTATAATAGCTATCATTCTTTTTGTCATAATTAAGTTTGTAAATTGTTGTCAGTCGATACTCTGGATAACTTGTCAATAAAACACTACTTGGTCTGGTTTTAATTGAAATCGAATCTTGTGCAATTCCATTTATTTCCTTCCCCTCAGTTGTTTCTGTCTCAGGGCTTACAGAAAAACCTTTGTCATAACACTTTTTTCCTGAACAACTTGAAAAAGCAATAATTGTAATGCAAATTAGCAGGATATGGATAATTCTCATAGAAATGTTTTTGTCAATTATTTAATTATTAATCAATTCGTTTCAAAGTAGCACGGTTTCCTTGAATTACAGGCAACGTTATTATAAGCGAAGTGCGTATTTGAAAGGATTTCGTTTCATTTCCGCACATAGCTAATTTCATTTATCGGTTACAATTTAACAATTTAATTTCCAACCGGAAATTAAATTAGCGGTGCTTATTACTTGTACACACTTTCAAATTACTGATTTGCAGCATTTTGTTTATAAATTGTTAGCTTTTGTTGTTTACTCTTTTGAATTTCTGAGCAATGAATACATATTCATGTCGTAATGCTTTTCATCCCATAACATCCAGTCTCTTAATAATCCTTCATTTTTAAATCCAAGTTTAACTAACACTTTTTCCGAATTAATATTTCCAGGCATTACTTCTGCTTCAATCCTATTGATTTCAAGTTTTTCAAATCCATATTTTATAACAGCAGTCAATGATTCTGTTATAAGTCCTTGATTCCAATAGTCCTTTTGTAGGTCATAACCAAGATTTGCCCGATGTCCTTTTGTGAAGTTATTAAATCCAATTGTTCCAATAATCTCATTTTTACCTTTTAATGCAATTCCCCACCGAATTCCTAATTTGTCTTTGAATCTTGCTTGGAACCAATCCAATATTTTTTGTGCCTCATTTTCTTCTGTCAGGGTCTTGATGTTGTAGTATTGAGTAACATCTTTGTCACCAAATAATTTAAATAGGTCGGGAAAATGAAACTGTTGAATTTCAATTAAGTCTAACCGATTTGTTTTAAGAATTGGAAATTTGGAGAATATATCGGATTCCATATTTATCATATTTTTTCTAATTTTTCTGCTATTCAAATCCTTTTATCAATATGGTGTCGCATTCAGCAGCTATTCATCTGTGTTTTAATATTTCCTTGTAATCTTCAGAATTGTACCAATCCTCAAAATCATTTTTACTATTAAATTTAATCAATACCGCCCGAGTATAATCCCATTTTCCTTCCAGAATGACTGGAGCATTGTCAACTGACAAATATTTTCCATTGTATTTTTGGAAAATATCTCCTGCTTTATCAATGTATTTTTGATACTCTAACTCGTCCGTTATTTTAATTTGGGCTATGAAATAATAACTCATATAATTTATGTTTCAAATTTGCACGATGTTCTTTGCAATAAAAGCTAACTTTTCAATAACCTCACCCAATATGCGGTCATTTCTATTATGTGTTTTCTTTTATTTCAAAACAACTGCCTTGGTTATAATTGCCAAGGCAGCTGTTGCTGTTTGATACGAATTGTCGATAATGTTTCGTGCTTTTTGGTATCCTTGGTAAAACTCGGTTTGTACTTCCCTTAATCTGACAAAATCTGATCTAGTCATTGGTTGGCTTGCACTTTGTTCATCTGTTTGAATAATAGTTAGTTCTTTGATTTTGACGAACCTAAAGTAGAAATAATAATTATAACTATCATAATACTTATTGCTAAAAGTTACATTGCAACCGTTATTTCTTGAATCGCGTACCTCATTTCTTGAACTGTGAACCTTGTTTATTGAATCTTATACCTCATTAATTAAGTCATGAACCTCGTTTATTGAATCTTGTACCTCATTAATTGAACCTTGAACCTCGTTAATTGAATCTCGAACCTCGATTAACGAACAAAATTTCACTTACCGAGGGCTTCGCTTGGAGCGAAACCCTCGGTTTCTACCATCAAAAAAACCCAGCTTACTAAGCCGGGTTTTTATTTTTTTAACAGAGAGTCTCGCTACTCCATTTCTTTTAGTTTGATGTTGCGAAACCATACGTCGTCGCCATGATCCTGAAGTCCTATGTATCCTTGGCGTTCATCGCCTCCAGCATTGATCATATCTTGCCAACCTTTAAACTTACTGTTGTCTATCAGTTGCTCCCACTCAGGTGTCCATAAATGGTATTCCAATACCACTTCGTCGTTTTGCATGTGCACTACCGTACCCTTATAAACGATAATTGCACCAGTGTTCCACTCTCCAAAAGGCTTTGAATTTTGTGGTTCGGCCGGAATCATATCGTAAAGCGAAGCCGACATGCGGTTACCGTCTTTTCCCAGGCGCGCATCCAAATGATTTTCGTTGTCCAGTATTTGGTATTCAGGCGATGACTTCCAAATGGGCTGTCCTTCTACCTCCTGGCCTAAATAAAAAACACCGCTGTTGGCTCCTTTGGCCACTTTCCACTCAAAGTGTAGCTCAAAGTTTTTAAACTGACTGTTGTAGATGATGTCGCCACCATCTTTGGCACCAGCTTCACCCTCACCCGAACCATTTATTTTAATGGCATTATCGTCTATACTCCATGCACCTGGAACATCCTGACGGCCATAGGCGCGCCAACCGTCAAAATCTTGTCCGTTGAATAACAACAGCCAACCTTCTTCTTCCTCTTCTGATGTGAGCGCGTTAAGGCTTGTTTCCGATTTAAGCATAGTTTCTGATTCGTTTGTACTAGTAGCACCGTTTGTTCTATTTAAGGCACCGCAGGCACCTAAGGCTAGAAGTCCGGTAAATAATGATAGTAATAATAGGTTTTGTTTCATGGTTGTAAATTAGTATTAAGATATGAGTATCAAGTATCAAGTATCAAGTATTAAGTATTAAGTATTAAGTATTAAGATATGAGTATTAAGTATCAAAGCCTGTCCCGCCCAAGCGGGAATATGAGTATTAACATAAGCTCACAGAGCAAATTGGGAGCCATTAAATTAAACACTTAGTGCTGATAATTTTATGGAATTTAGAAGTCAGCTTACACCGGCATATCCGGCAAATTGAAACCATTATGATAGGTATGTTTTATCAGTTCTTCCGAAAAGGCTTTGGCATTAACCGGGTCGGTCCATTTTTTTGCAAAGGTAGGATGACCGTCCACGATCTTAAATCCATCTTCAATAACTGTACGGATGGTTTCTTCGTTACCAATGTTTGTAAAGCGCATGTTTTGGCCGTCCCACTTGAGTTCTTTGTTAAGACTTTGCAAACGAACACCTAACACACCCATCACCACTATTTCGTTGAATGGACCTGCCTCCTTAAAGTCAGAAGTAAGCTCTCTGCGATTTTCCGGACTCTCTTTACAGGCGTTCGCCCAATCCATCTCGTGAGTTTCAACAACTCTGCGTTGTGTTTTGGGTACAACGGGAGTACGACCACTAAGCAACCAAGGATCCTTGCCATAACAACCAGTCACCAAGGCATCTTTAGTGCCATAAAAAATAACGCCACCACCGCTATCATTCATATCTTTACCCGCAGGCCATCCTTCGGGCATCAATGGTTTTATACCACCATCATACCAGTACACCTCAACCTGTGGCATTTTTAATTTGCCTTTTTTCTGTCTTTCGGGGAAAGTAAGCTTAACGCGCTCCGAAACTGGGGCGCAATCCGTAAGCAATAAGGTGGAGCTACCTTGCACTGCCGTTGGATAACCCAGGTTTAAGCCCTTGAACGCAGGATGTAGAATATGACAGGCCATATCGCCCAGAGCCCCAGTGCCAAAGTCCCACCATCCACGCCAGTTCCAGGGTGTATAAATTTCGTTGAAAGGTCGTTTAGCTGCCGGCCCCACAAATAAGTCCCAATTTAATGTGTCAGGCACCCAATGTCCCTGCGAAGGGCGGTTGAGTCCTTGCGGCCAGATGGGACGGTCGGTAAAAGCATCCACACGGGTAACTTCGCCTATTTCGTTATTCCATAACCATTCGCAGGCTTGTGCTACTCCTTCGCCCGAAGCGCCCTGATTGCCCATTTGCGTAGCTACCTTATATTTTTTTGCCAGATTGGTGAGCAATCGCGATTCGTAAACAGTATGTGTTAAAGGTTTTTGAACGTAAACATGCTTACCCAAGGTAATGGCATGGGCTGTGATGGCAGCATGGGTATGGTCGGCAGTGGCTACCACAACGGCATCGATGGAATCACCCATCTCGTCGTACATCTTACGCCAATCCCAATATTTTTTTGCCTTGGGGAAATAATCGAAAACACGCTGCGAGTATTTCCAATCTACATCGCACAGTGCCACGATATTTTCACTTTCCAAAGCTTTAAGGTTGGCAAAACCCATACCTCCTATGCCCACGCAGGCAATATTCAGCTTGTCGCTGGGGGCTTTTCGATTTAGCCGCCCGCCCATGGCAACGCTAGGGATAATAGTGAAACCTGCTGCTACAGCGCTCACATTTTTAATGAATCGGCGACGGCTTTTACCGTCAAAATCTTTGTTGTTTGTCATCCTGAAATGGGGTCTAAAATGAATACTCAATTTAATTTTGATTCCTCCATCAGAAAGGGTATAAAACCCTTATCACCTGCACCCCAACAATATAATAAAAAAATAGCGATGTAAAAACAAAAAATTACTTCATTCTCAACAAATAGAAAATTTGTTAGATAGCCATGCGCTTTCAGAAAATTCACTTCACTTAATCCAACTGCTCTATCAACTGCAACACCTTGCTCATTTGTGCCTGTCGCGATACGCGAAATACAAATGATTGGAAAGACTTTACAATTAACCTGAAAAATTCACTGTGGGATTAGTAAAATGGGTGTAAAGTGTTATATTTAAATTATGGAATTTGAAATTTTTATTCAGTAAATTTCATTGAATGTCTATTTCAAAATCAAATTGTACTTTTCATTTTCAAGGTTATTTCGCCAATATTATAAGCGTAAACCGATGCCGGTAAAAATGTAAACTGGAGGCCGTCTATTTCCTTAACAGTACAGTTTTTCCTACGCGCCTTGCCCCATTAATACTACAGCCCTACGTACATCTTTTTCTACTACAAAGGGGTGAAACAAATCGAAATACAAACGTTTCGACATAGCGCTGTACATCTCCGGTATTTGCCTGCTTACCCACCAAGGGTTTTCGTACTTCAACCGCTCAATGACTTTTTCTGTAGGAATAAGATTTAATCCGCTCATGAAATTGTTTATTTATACAAAAATAGCAAAAATAAGAAGATTCAAAGATATCTATTTGTACATTATGGTGGATGTTAGCCTTTTTATCCCGAAACTATCACTAATTTAAACGAAAGTATTCGTACACCCGCCCTACAATATCTTGTACTTTGCCTTTTATGGGGTCTATCTCGTTAATGGTATCGAGCAGGGAAGATAGTTTGGTAATATCCAGTCCTAAACACGAAAAGTAATTATCGGGCAGTGCACCTTTAAGTGGTAGCAAAGGGCTGGTTTTGAGAAACTAACAGGAAGCCAATCACTCAATAAAGCTTCATCTGGATTTGCAATTAGTGCCAGATGATAAGCCCGATATTGACCAGTTGACAAATGCTGAGAAACACAACTTAAAGTCCATAGAGAAAAAAATGGTACTGCCGGGATGTCGCCTGCTTGTCGGAGGTAGGTTCAACCGGAACTAATCGCTGGGTCTTACAGAACGCTCATATACTCTAATAAATTACAAGTTTTCAAGCCACTTTTTTCGTCCTATTTATTAGCCACTGATTTTTAATTTTTCAAGATTCAATGTATACTCATAATATAGGTTTATCGCTATAAATGTCCTGATTAAACCACTTTCGTAATCTCCCTTTTTTAAAGAGTTTTGCATAGCTAATGCGACCAGACCATTACTTATGTCTGGCATTTTCTTTTTTGTCTCAAGTATTTCTTTGAAGTCTTTGTTTTCAACATTTTTAATTAGACAATCTAAAAAATCTCCATTTGGATTAATTGCTAAAGGCTCAAATTTTGGCTCATTTTCAGTCATGTCTTTATTAATTATTACTATTTGCTTTGAATTTTCATTTTGTTTTGTCTCGATATCTAGTTTAGTCCAGATTTTATTGAATGTTTTCGTTTCTTTTATTGATTTAACTAAGGTCAAACTTTCATCATTAAGTAAGAAGTCTGGTTGAATTTCCATTTTTGATATTGCCTCCAGGTATTTTTTATAGGCGGAAGAAATTTCTGTATTGGGATAATGGTATTGAAGCAATGATTCAAAATGTGCAGTCAATTGATTAATAACCTCTTTATCGGCTTTGTCTAAACAACTATCAAAGTCATCGGCGTAATTGTTTCCTGATTTATTTTGACAACCCCAAAGTGTCAAAGTGGAAGCAAGCAAGAATAGAATAATTAATTTTTTCATTTATTTGTAGTGATTTGGTTTTGTTGTAATTAATGAGTTCATTTTTTTATTTTCAAATTTGCAGCTAAATTTGAAATTCATTTATAATCTTTTTTACCTGCCATATCGCAATGCTTTAAAAACTTCTTTTTTTTATAATATGGTATATCAATGTATGTAGAGGACAAGCGCAGCTACCCGCACGTACGGTGCTGTCGAGAGGTGCACTGGCGGTCATTTGACCGTCAGCCGTCTACTCGATTAAGGCCCGTTATTTATCCTTATAGTCAAAAATATTTACTCTCACCTTAGAGTGAAATGCTGACCCTGCCGAAATATTTTCTGGTATATCATAGTCTTCTGTTTGCAAAATTTCTATATTAATATTTTTGCCTATGTTTGTACCATAAGGTTGAGTCAGAAGTTCCAATACCTGAAAAAACTGATATGAGGAAGAATGTAAATTTCTTTCCAAAACAATACTATCCTTTATATTATAATCTTTATTTAATTCGGCATCACCTGTATAATTTAATTTAACACTTTGTGGGAATTGTAATTTTGAATATGTTCCAATAGTTAATGCAACTGGATTTATCTGATTTTTAAAAACTGTATAATATTTAATAGAATCACCTTCCCATCCATATAAGAATCCAATCTCAGGTTTAGTTTCATTCTCTTTATAGTATACCTCAATAGAATCTAAAGGATAACTTAAATTATCTTTATTGTACACGTACAGTTTGATTTCTCTATCGCCACCATACCAATCATTTTCTGAACCTATCAATTCTATTTCTTTTGAATTATCTGAGGA
>JAGXIP010000292.1 GCA_024635585.1 Saccharicrinis sp.
CTATCATCCTGCTTACGGGCTTTGGATGAGATGGATACCGCTATGGCGGTACAGGCATTGCACCATCTGGAAAGGTTTACCCTCATGAATACCATAAAGATTAGACTAAAATAAATTAATCATTAGCAAATTACAACACCCTAACAGGTTGCATCCCAATACTTTTGGCTTACGAAAAAGTTACCCTACAAATGGCCTTCCTCTATTAGCGTACACGTCTCGAATATAAAGCGTTAGGGGATTTAACCCAATCTCACTTCCAAACTTCGCTGATCAAAACCTTTAATATTGTTTTAACTTATTTATTTCAAAAGCCAAATCAACGATTTGGCGGTGATTATTTCCTTTGCTCAACTTCTAAAAAACTCGGAAATCCTTATGCTTTATTCTAGCTCGATATGTGTTATTATCATTTTTTTTTGTATTTGCAATGATGAACCTAACTTTTCTTCGACAATTATCCCACAACTCACTATCCCATTCGCATTTTTCAGATTTTAGTTCCTCAATATATTTATCTAGAAAGTCTTTTAAATGCTCAATAAATTTAGTTGCATTTACTGAATTCTCTTTTTCGTCAAATAGTTTACCTGTCCTTTTAATAATAAAACTTCCATAGGTCTCTCCCTGATGTAAAATTCCATTTCGAATATTTTTGTAAATCTCTCCGTTTTTAAAAGTAACCAGTTCATTTTGATAGTTTTTACATTTATCGAAAAAAACATTAAAACTTTGTTTCCCTTCTCCGATTGTTTTATCGTTTCCCATTAAAAATGCAGAAATAGTTTCAATTAGTAGACAAGAACTTGCCATCATAAGAAATCCACTTTTATATTCTGAATTAAAAATGTTTTGACAATGAATTTCATTACTCTTTTGATAATTTTTAGTTATGTCGTTTTTATAAAAAAAAGGTTTTAAGAATCTATCATAAAGCCTGTGATAAATTGAATTAGATATTTCATTTTTATTCTTTTTTGAGATAAATAACTCAAGATGGCTCATTGATACTTCTTGAAGAGTAGAAGTTTGATCGTAATATCTTGCAAATAAAGTCATATGATTTTTTATTTATTGCTAGTTGATTCTAATTCTTGCTGGGAAGTTTCTTTTACCCATTTAGAAATAATAACTACATATCTTATTAATACAATTAATACAAATAGAAGTAAGAATGAATAAACTGTTTTGCTTCGAATGTCAGCCATAAAGCGTGCTTGTCTATGTTCATTTATTCGACCTCCTATATGGTCGGCGTAACTAATACCCTCATCATATTTGCAGATGTATTCAAATTCAGAACCAGGCGGATTTATTGGAGGTTTAAGAGTAGAATAAAGAATCCCATATGTAACTGCGGCTATAGCTACACATAATAATGATATTTTTAAAAGCATAAAAAGCTCTTTTGAAGTTTTTAAAATACCCTTAGCAACCTTTATTTCTGAATTTGATGTCATGTTACTTATTTAATGATATTTAGTAATTACGTAATGCAATTTTAATTACACATAACGGCGGTTTGCGGTATAAAATCATTGCGCAATTCGGAGCGTTTTGCTATCATGGTTTATCAATTGTTACTAGGCTAAATATAGCACTATCCTCGCAATGTTTTAAGACCGCGTGTTTTACCAAAGCGTTATTCTTATAATTCTCTAATTTTCTTTACCTCCCTAATTGTAAATCTTTTAAGCCTTTTAAGCCTTTTATAATAATTGAAAAAGGATTTGAAATTATCAGCATATCTTGGCAATACAAAGTTTTCCTCCCTTGACATTACGTCTATATCCCAAAAATAACCTGAATCTCTAATTGAGGTAATCAGTCTTATTAATGCAAAATCTATTGTATCTATAAATGGAAGGTTTAGAATATAGTCGCAGTTATCTTGGATTTTAGTTTGAAGTAAAGTAATAAGATCTTTCTCAGAGTTCGGTTTATAATCAAATGTAATCGGTATCCCACCACTCGTATAAGATGTAAATTCAAAAGTCACAACTTTATCTGAGAGAAACTCAAAAGATTTATTTGTTAAAGTTACAATATCATTGGTAGTGATATGATTTCTTTCTAAAACATATGCCAATAAAAAACTCATATCACTACCAATCATACATATCTTACTATCTATTATAGACGTTGTAATCTTTTTACGATGACGATTAGGGATTACATTGACAATCAAGTGAAATATTGAACTTAATGCGAATCCGGTTGAAAAATAAATAATAATTGATTAATCTTAATAATCATATTTGAATCAAAATCAAACGGATTCAGAAAAAATAAGTCAAACTGTATCTGTATAATAATCAATATACAGATGACATTGAGTCCTAATATTATCAGGTTATTTCTCATTAGGACTAATTAAGTCAATTTAATATCCGAAACATGAATTTATTCAAATTGGCAATCGGCTACAATATAATGCTGTACAACTTCTCAATAACCTCATAACCCTTGTCTATATTTCGACTTTGAATAGGGTTATTTTAATGGATAAATGTAACATATTGCGGCAGAATTGAAATACAAAAAAGTAGAATATTTTATATGTGGAGCTAATAAATTACCAATTGACTACCACTTATGACCAATGGAGCACTTAAAAATACCTATGGGCAGCTACTTATTGGTAATTGACCGCATGAAACGAGCCCCCGAAGGGTCGGGACGACCTGTCCCGCAGAATTGCAGGTGGCTATGTAGCAAAAAAATAAATTATAACACATGAAATTGCCAATGAGAGGGTACAACTTGCCAATGGGATTAGTAAAATCAATACTACTGGTTCTATTCTGGTGGGCAATTATTTTTTCTTATATTTTTCATTATTTTTTTTTAAAAAATCATCTATACTCTCTCCAAATATAGATGCTCAAAATTAAATCAATTAGGAGCTTGTATTTTCACCAACTTATCAAACAATTCTGTCTTAACGATGTATTTATCGGCATTCCACGATGTATCTGCCTTTTCAATTTTTATCAATCCAAAATAGGCTAAAAACCTATCAAAGGTGCGCACTGAATAACATTTTGAAGCATTTATTTTCTGCGTCGTATATTTATTCGGAAAATCCTGTTGCAGCAGATCTGGGAATGCTTTCAAATATTTTTCGGCATAAAATACGTCATGGCGTTTTGTGCCTCCATATTTGTTTAATAACAAGATGGAAAACCCAAAGCCAAGCTGGCCTATCTGGTTTTCGCCATAGCCATCGTAATATGCCCAATTAAATTTACCAGTTATCGTCTTAAAAATTAATTCGAGCAGCTTGCCATCATCCTTAACGATGGTTTCCCCTTTCTTGGTTAGGCTCAGCTTTCCATTTCTTTTTTTTGTGAGTCCCATCAATTGCGCCAATAATCTGGTCAGGTTAACCGTCATTGAATCGCTCTCTTTGTAAAGCTGAGACATTCCTGATTTAATAAATACTTCCTCCAAGTATTCCTGAGCATAGATATCCTTCACAATTTTAGTAGGTAAAAAACCTTTGGCGGTAAGCTTAATATCGCCATTTTCCAACATCAGGTTCAAAAAGTATTTCATCTGATTTAGCATCGGAATCTTTTTATAATCGCTGTCGGATAGTATTTGCAAGTTTATCAGACCTTTCGATTCGAAGGTGTAGTGTAAAATATGATGCATTTCGGCCCGTGAGTACCCCTCAAATTCGGGAATAGTTTGACTGTTATGCTCGTTCATTATCTTATTCAACTGGTTTTGTATATCATTTAAATCCATAAAGCTTTTTTTAGAGATAAGGAAATCCAAAATTATACTAAAGGATGAGAATATTCAACCTATAGAATCTATTTTATTACTAATATTGCAATGTAGTGAGAAACCTATTGAAATAAAGAATATCTCACCCAAAAACAAAACCTATAAATAAAGAATGCCCCATCCTAATCAACCTAATAATAATGCAAAAGCCTATGCAGGACTTATATTGATGACCAGCATAGTTGGCTTTTCGTTTATTTTTTTAAAGATTGGCTTGAGGCATGCGGGAGCTATGGATCTGATTGCGCATCGCTTTACGGCAGCAACACTTTCATTGGTGCTTTTATGGGTTTTAGGCTTTATCAAAATACCTCGTTTGAGCCTGAATAAGGCCAAATCCTTGTTCCTACTTTCTTTATTCTACCCCTTATTATTCTTCACCCTTCAAACTTTTGGAATGAAACATAGTACGGCTTCGGAGGCGGGTATTATTTTTGCCACGGTGCCTGTCATCACGCTTCTTGCAGCCCGTATTTTTCTGAAAGAAAAAACGACATTCCTGCAAAAAATCGGCATTACCTTGTCCATAGCAGGTATTCTTTTTATTATTTATCATAGCGGAAACCTATCGGGTGAGACTACGCTAAAAGGTGTATTGTTACTTCTGCTGTCGGTACTTGCAGTAATTGCATACTACGTTCTGGGGAAGAAAATCAGTGTTAATTTTTCGGCCATAGAAATTACGGTTTGGATGACCATACTGGCATTTTTGGTATTTAACGGATGGAGTATAACAAGCCATATTCAAAGCAATACTATGAGCCAGTTCTTTAGTCCTTTGGCACAAAAGGAATTTCTGTGGGCTGTATTATACTTGGGCGTGTTATCTTCTATGCTCACCTCTTTTCTCACCAATTTTGCACTGACTCAAATTCCTGCCTCCCAAATTGCTGTTTTCAATAATCTTAGTCCGGTAATAGCCATTGCGGGTGGTATTTTAATTTTGGGCGAAACCCTTTTTGCCTATCATATTATTGGAGGGTTAATGGTTATGGCGGGTGTGACCATGACGGTGTTTTTTAAGCATTCTAGTAAATAACCCCCGGATTCCCGCCTGCCATCGAAAAGAAATACACGGAAAACTCCTACGGAGTTGAGTTAGACTGTGTATCTTCTTGCCCCCCCAGTTGCACTAGGGGTTATGTACGTAGAACTCCTACGGAGTTTGGTACCCTACAAATCCAGCACCAGCTTCTGTAACTCATTTCCTCCTGATAGCATGAGTTCGGGATTTTCAAGCATGTTTTTGAGGGTTACTAAAAAGCCCACAGAGTCTTTGCCGTCGATAACACGGTGATCGTACGAAAGGGCGGTGTACATGATGGGTCTTACCTCAACCTTGCCGTTTATCGCCACGGGGCGCTCCACAATGTTGTGCATACCCAAAATGGCCGACTGCGGCGGGTTGATGAGCGGCGTGGACAGCATGGAACCGAAAACACCGCCATTGGTTACGGTAAAGGTACCGCCTGTCATTTCGGCAAGACTTATTTTACCTGATCGGGCTTTGATGGCCAGTTGTTTCAACGCCTCTTCAATCTGTGCCAGACTCATCGACTCGGTGTTACGAATCACTGGTACCATCAAACCTTTGGGAGTTTGTACAGCTACGGAAACATCAACATAGTTAGGGGTAATTATCTCGTCGCCATCAATCATGGCATTTACCATGGGATGCTTTTGCATAGCCAGCGCAGATGCTTTTATGAAAAACGACATAAATCCCAATTTAACACCATGCTTTTCGATAAACTGGTTTTGGTATTTCTTACGCATATCCATGATGTTGCTCATGTCTACTTCGTTAAAAGTAGTGAGCATGGCTGTTTCGTGTTTAACAGCTACCAATCTCGCGCTAAGCTTTTTGCGCAATGAGGTCATCTTTTGACGATCTAACTGGCGTTCTTTGGGCTTAGCAGCTAAACTTCCCGAAATAGATTTATCGGCCTCAGCCCCACCCGTTTGTTTTACAGCTTCAATTTCTTTTTTCCCTATGCGATGTAAACCATCTATTACATCTTGCACGCTCCATCCCTCTTCGTCCATTAAATTTTGGGCTACGGGCGTTACTTTTACTTTTGATAGCTCCTCAGAAGTGGCTTTTTTTCCTGCACTTTTATCGCTATTTGATGCTTGTTTTAATTTATCTGTTTCTGGTTTTTTATCCTTTTCAGTTTCATCTTCAACAGATGTTTCTGTATCGTTTTCTTGGCCATCTGGCTTAACTTCCTCTTCATCCGGTTCGAACGATGTATCTATGGTACAGGCCACCCCGCCAACAGCAACGCTTTGTCCTGCTTCCATCAATATTTTTACTTTACCCGCTTTATCGGCATTGAGGGTAAGTGTGGCTTTATCCGATTCAATCTCGGCCAAATCCTGATCCTGATTTACAATATCGCCATCGTTTACTAACCATGAGGCTATTTCAACTTCGGTGATAGATTCTCCCGGTGAGGGAACTTTTATTTCGATAATCATAACACTATTCTTTTATTGTGACAGTCAAGCACACTAAATTAGTACATCTAAAAATACGCTCTATTTTATGAATATTCTTCCGTAATTACCCCTAACCCCTAAAGGGGAATCAGCACTCTCCAAAGAGTTAGACGGTTTTTAAAGGAGTATTGTCGCCTTACCATGAGACTCTATTCATATCTTAATACTTATATCTTGATACTCATATCTTGATACTATTTCTATATTGAAAACTTCGGTTTTTCCGGAAAATATCGGTGTTGTTTTAAAATCTCCGTTCTGCTTTTGCCTTCCATGCATTGCAAACCGCAATATTTAAGGTTCAGGTCGCAATGACATTTTTTAAATATCTTACCTATAATTTCCTCTTGACCCACCAAATGCAAGCCGTTTAAACCTGTTGCAGGGCTTCCGCTTGCCAGACGGGCTACGGGAATTAATTTCACGGCTTTAAACATGCCCCTAATATATTTCCATGCGCCCATATTTTCGGGTTCCTCTTGTACCCATAAATGTAAAATAGCATTTGAATATTTATCTAGAATGGTTTGTAACTGCTCTTTGGGGAAAGGGTGCATCTGCTCTATCCTGATCAAGGCTATATCTCGAGCCTGGAGTTCTTCCTTGCGTGCCAGCAAATCGTAATATATTTTACCACTACAAAATACCACTCTTCTCACTTCGTCCACATCCACGTTATCATCATCAATCACCTCCTTAAAGCCACCAGTGGACAAATCCTCAATTTTAGATACACATTTGGGATGGCGTAACAGGCTTTTGGGTGTAAATATGATGAGTGGCAACCTCACCTCGCTAATTATTTGACGACGTAACACATGAAAAAAGCTTGCCGGTGTGGTACAGTTTACTACTTGCATATTATCATTGGCGGCAAGCGATAAAAATCGTTCGATACGTGCACTTGAATGCTCCGGTCCCTGGCCTTCAAAACCATGGGGCAGATACAGCACCAAGCCATTCATCAAACCCCATTTTTCCTCGGCCGAACTGATATATTGATCGATAATAACCTGGGCTACATTATAAAAATCGCCAAACTGTGCCTCCCAAATCGTTAATCCCTTAGGCGTGGCCAATGCATAGCCGTACTCAAAACCCATAACACCATACTCCGAAAGGCTCGAATTATATACATCGAACTGCGCCTGTTTATCGGATAAGTTTTTTAGGGGATAATATTGGTCTTCGGTATCCTGAATGGTGAGGCCGGCATGACGATGGGCAAAAGTACCGCGAACAGAATCCTGACCGCTTAGTCGCACGGGAGTGCCCTCGTTGAGCAAGGAGGCATAAGCCAACAGTTCGCCCATGGCCCAGTCCAATTTATCCTCCTTCACCATCTTTTTACGGTCGGACATAATTTTCTCTACCTTACCAAAAAAAGGTAATTCGGTAGGTAGGGTGGTCATTTTTTCGCTAAGCATCAACAACTTATCTTTATCCACACCGGTATTTGGAGAACTGAAAAAATCCTTTGGTTCGGCATATTTAAAACCTTCCCAGTCACTTTTCAGGAAACGCTGAATCTCTACCTTATCAATCTCTTTGGAATCCTCTAATTGCTTATCCAAATAAACATCAAAGCCATGTTGAAGTGCATTGATTTCTTTTTTGGAGTATATTTTCTCCTTGAGCAATCGTTGTCCGTACAAATCCCTTGGGTTAGGATGGGTAGAAATGGCCTTATACAAGGTAGGCTGCGTAAAGCGAGGTTCGTCGCCTTCGTTGTGGCCATACTTACGGTACGATAGCACATCAATAAACACGTCGGAATTATAATTTTGACGATACTCAACAGCAATTTCCATAGCATAAACCATGGCTTCGGCATCGTCGCCATTAATATGAAAAACTGGGCTTCGCGTTACTTTACCAACATCGGTACAATAGGTGCTCGATCGGGCATCTAGATAATTGGTGGTAAAACCTATTTGGTTGTTGATAACAATATGAATGGTTCCCCCGGTTTTATAACCACGCAGCTGACTCATCTGAACCACTTCATACACCACACCCTGTCCGGCTATGGCAGCATCGCCATGGATAACGACGGGAATAACCTTGTCGTAATCATTGTTATATTTGTTGTTAATTTTGGCGCGGGCAACACCCTCTATAACCGGGCCAACAGCCTCCAAATGTGATGGATTGGGCGCCAGATAAACGCTTACCTCGTGGCCATCGCTGGTAACAATATCGTTTTGATAGCCAAGGTGATATTTTACATCGCCTAAGGATATTCCTGCGGCATACTCCTGCCCCACAAATTCCTTAAAAATATTTTCGTAGGGTTTTTTCAGGATATTCGCCAGTACATTCAAGCGTCCGCGGTGTGGCATCCCCATCACAAATTCCTTGGCACCCATTTCGGCGCCTTTTTGGATAAGGGCATGCAGTGCCGGAATAATTACTTCGCTACCTTCGAGCGAAAAGCGTTTTTGGACTACAAATTTTTTGTGGATAAAACTCTCGAAACCAGCAGAAACCAGCAATTGGTCATAAATGCGCTTTTTCTTTTCCTCGGAAAAATCCGGAGTATTCATTTTCTTTTCCATCCTTTCCTCCAACCAATTGATGATTTCGGGATGACGGATGTAGAGATATTCCACGCCCACTGACTCGCAATAGGTTTTTTGAAGATGAGCGATAATATCTTTCAGCTTGGCCTTTCCCATTTCAATTTGCGAACCGGCCTCAAATTCTGTTTCCAGATCTGCACTTTCCAAGCCAAAATTTTCGATATCAAGCGTAGGGAAGTACTTGCGCCTGGTACGTACCGGGTTAGTTTTGGTAAATAAATGTCCGCGTTGCCTATATCCGCGAATGAGATTGGCCACTTTAAATTCCTTGCTTACCATGCTCCCAGAGGTGGGTGCATCGTAATTTTTACGGGCAAAGTCGAAGCCTCTGAAAAATTGTTTGAAGCTTTCGTCAACGGATCCGGGATCCTTTAAATAGTTTTGGTACAGTTGTTCAATAGTCTCTATTTCACTGTTCCCAACAAATGAAAATTCGTCCATAAATAGTTCCTTATCCGAATGATTTATTTTTATAGCTTAGTTAATCCTTACATTATGCATTGTTCAGATTAACTTGCAAGATATGTATTTTGTATTGCTTAACCGCAAACCATATGCAAAACTGTGGTTTTTATCTTTATTTTTATTCTTTTGTATTCACATAAATCAACATAGGGTTTCAATGAGCAATTTTATACAGCATTTGGCACAATATTATTTCGATAAATATCAAACCAACATATCGGAGTTTTGTTTTGTTTTTCCCGGTCGCAGAGCTGGTCTATTTTTTCAGCAACATTTAAGCACGCTCATCAAGGAACCTTTATGGTCGCCAAAAACCATTACCATCAATGAGTTCGTAGAAGAGCTTACCCCATATCAAATAGCTGATAAAATAAGCTTGGTGTTTGAATTATATCAGGCTTTTGAAGAAATATATAAAACAGGTACCGGCTTTGATGAGTTTTTGCCCTGGGGCGAAATTATCATCAACGATTTTGATGACATCGACAAGTACAGAGCCAATGCTGCACAGGTGTTCTCCAATCTTTTATCTATTAAAGAAATTGAGGCCGACTATAGTTTTTTGTCGGATGAACAGATAAAAACCATCAAAAGCTTTTGGCATACTTTTAATCCTAACAAGCTATCGGAACATCAAACGGAGTTCATAAAGATATGGGAGAAATTGTACGAGGTTTACGAGCTACTGAACAAACGTTTAAAGGCGAAGAGTATGGCCTATGAAGGTGCCGTTTACCGATGTATTGCAGAGGATATAGATAATAAAAAGTCGCTTGACATTCGTTATCCCAAAGTTGTATTTGTGGCTTTTAACGCGCTTAACGCCTGTGAAAAAAAACTCTTCCATCATTTGGCTATAGCCAATAAAGCCGATTTTATTTGGGATTATACACCTTGGCTATTACAGGTTAATCCTCCCAACACCGCACCCGGCGATAGGATGAAAGAACACGAAGCCATACGTTTTATCCGTGAAAATCTGATCAATTTTCCACCACCACAGGATTGGCATTTTCCACAAAACACAGAACTGCCGTACATTACCATAACCTCTGTGGCCTCCGATACGGCTCAAACACAAGTGGTAAATGAGTACTTGCACGAAATACTTGAGCCAGAAGGCCAGGCATTGCTCGACTCGGCCTTACAAACAGCCGTAGTATTGACCGACGAAACCATGCTTTTACCTGTGCTGCACGCTATTCCACCACACATAGACAAGGTGAACATTACCATGGGTTATCCCATCAAAAACACCCCAGCTTATGGATTATTGGAACTTATTTTTGATCTGCAAAAAAACGGAAGACGTACCAAGGGCGGCAAAACTTGGTTTTACTTCCGAAACGTGCTTCCCATCCTCACCCATCAATATATAGAAGCGCTTGATTCCGAATTACATAAGGAGATGGCCTATGCTCTGGTTAAGCGCAATCAAATATATATTGAGGCCGGGGATTTAGGCAAAAGCAAACTACTGGACACTATATTTAGGATAATTGAAAAGAGTGACGATTTTTCGGCCTACCTCATTGATTTGCTGCAACTGGTATTTAGCGGCTTGCAAAAAAACAGCGACGGAAAAGCATTGGAAAAGGAATTTATCTACCAACTGCACCTCACCATAACGCAATTATCTGATTTAATTAAAAAACTTGGTGTCGAAATAACACCCGATACGTGGATAAAACTATTTAAAAGAGGTGCCGACCTTAAAAGTATCCCCTTTAGCGGGGAACCCTTAAAAGGGTTGCAAGTAATGGGAATATTGGAAACCCGTGCGCTGGATTTCGAAAACCTTATTATCCTGAATATGAATGAAGGCGTTTTCCCGCAGACAGGAGCAACCAATTCTATGATTCCGTACAACTTGCGCAAAGCCTTTTTACTACCCACCATTGAGCATCAGGATGCTATTTTTGCTTATTATTTTTATCGACTCATCCATCGCTCGAAAAAAGTACGACTGCTTTATAACTCCTCGTCGCAAGGGATGCGCACAGGCGAAATGAGCCGATTTTTATTTCAACTTAAATACGAATACCCACCTGAAAAACTGCGTTTTTCAACTGCGGTGGATAAAGTAAATATTACCACACCAAAAGAATACTTTGTGAGCAAAAATACTCAGATAATGGAAATACTGAATCAATACCTTGTTGGAGGAACCCGTCAGCTTTCGCCCAGTGTTTTGAGTACCTATTTTGAATGTCCATTGCGTTTTTATTATAAATATATTTTAAAAGCTAAGGAACCGGAGGAAATAACGGAAGACATTGATCCGCGTATTTTCGGTAACCTATTTCATGAAACGGTAGAGGAAATTTACACACCCTTTGTGGGCAAAGAAATACAAGCCATTGATATTGAAACCCTAAGTAAGGACACACAAACAATCGATTTGGCTTTGCGGACAAGCTTTAGCAAATATTTTAAGCAGGAACTGGGACAAGATGATTTTAATGATATCCAGGGCAAAAATATTTTGGTTTTTGATATTATAAAAAAATATATTCATCAATTTTTAACAGTCGAAAAACAAAATGCTCCTTTCACTTTATTGGGATTGGAAAAACTCGTAACCGGCCAAATCCAATTAAGCGACAAAAGCATTTGCCTGGGGGGTACCATCGACCGTCTGGATCAAAAGGAAGATGCTGTGCGCATTATTGATTATAAAACAGGTGCCGGAGAAGAGTATTTTAAAGAGGTGCAAGAGCTGTTTTTACAAAGCAAGCACAAAGCAAAAAAGGCCATCTTTCAAACCTTGCTCTACAGCCACATTTTAAAGCAAGTTGGTCCAAACGTATCGACCTATCTACCAGGGGTGGTATGGATAAAAAAAATATTTACTTCGCCCGATTATTCGCTTAAAATTGGCACACCTGCCAATAACGAAAAACTCACTCTAAAAAAAGTGGAAGATGAATATTTGGAACAACTGAAACAGCATCTCGAAAATCTTTTCAACAGCAACATAGCCTTTACCCAAACCGAACATGTCGACAGCTGCAAAACGTGCAGTTATAGGAGTATATGCGGAAAATAGACAAGGTGGCTTGGAGAAATAAGCGTACCTTGGATTTAGAACGCTGATGACACGGATTTTCAAACGCTGATAATCGCTGATTTTTATTAATCCGCGTTGCGTAGCATTCGCGTTATCCGTGTTACATCCTCCATAAACGCGAGAAAACCGCAGTTGGGGTATAAAACGAAATGAAGTATCTTTGAGGAGGATTTGTTTTTACAGTTTTTCCAATTGTTATTTACGGTTTTATTAAAGTTTACCAGCGCAAAGGCATGATCAAACCACTCAAGAATCTCGCCAGCCGATTTCTCCGACAGCTTTTTAATATATTCTTCCGCTTTAAAACCTCAACTCAACCCCTCCAAAAACATTAAAGGGCAACCCGGGATAATAATAACGTGGCAAGCTGCTACCAAAGCCTTTGGCATTAACCACCACCATAGAGGCATAATGATTATCGAATATATTATCCGCACCTAAATACACATTTGCTCTTATTTTATGGATGGTAAAATCAAACGATGCTTTGGCATTGGTTTTATGGTACGAGGCAGATTGTTTGGTATTGGCATCGTTAAGATATTGGCTTCCGGTATAGCTGTGGTTTACATTAAAACGAAAAGGTTTAAAATAACCAGTTAGCTGTACTGAGGTATTGGAACGGGGAATGCCGGGCAGGTGTTTGTCTTTATAATCGATGCCTCCATCTGTAAACGTATCGAACTTGTTTTGAGAAGTAAAATACGAAAAATTCACATCCAAGCTCTTGATTTTATTGAGTTTTAAGATGTCCCAGCCCAGCAAAGCTTCCAGACCTTCGTGTCTCGTTCGTCCGGCATTTTTACCATAAAACTGATCTATAGCATCGCGCTCCGTGACCAGTAGATTTTTCATCCTCATCAGGTACACGGTTACATCGGCATAGACTCTGGAGTTGGGATGGCTGTACCTCGCTCCTATTTCGTAACTCATCCCCTCTTCGGGCTTTATATTTTTATTAAACGAACCGTCGGGCATTTGTGCCTCCTCCACCGAAGGGGCCGAAAAACCGTGCCCCATGCTGCCAAAAACATAGGTCTGTTCGGTTAGTTGGTAATTAATGCCCAGGCGGGGAGAAAATACAGGACTGTATGAATAATCCGTTTGCCCCTCACCCCCATCGTTACTTTCGGCACCATAGCCCGTTTGGTTATAGTTTAAAGCGCCTTGTAATACAAGCTTTGCCACAGGTTGGTATTCGAGTAGTGCAAAAACATTGTAATAATACCTTCGGTGTTGGGTTTCGTTGAGCATCCGTCCTAAATCATCCTGTTCGACGCCGAACAATGAAATATAATTATTATCGTGCATGATTTCGGTGCCCAGCTCGGCCTTTAACTGGGTAGTGGTAAAAGTTAGTTTATTGCGCAGTCCATAGGAATAACGATCCTCGTTGAGCCGATTAAAAGGTCGAAGTTCATTAAGGAAGGAGATTTTTGCAAACAAGTTAAAGGAGTTAACCCAGTTGCTTTTAATGGGCGACACCAACCCAATGCTTAGCATATGTTTGGAATCCTCTTCGTAACCGCCAATATCATTCCACGAAGTGGCTGCTTTTTGGGGATTGTCCTTAAAATCCAACCTATCCAAGGAGCTAGGTATCTCACCATTAAGGTATCTGAAATTATATAGAAAATTAAAATAATGAGCACCCAAAGCCTGCTGCCCTTTAAGGGTGGCGTTATATCTTTGGTACGAGCTATTCTGGCGGTATCCATCGGTGTTAACCATACCGCCCACCAGCGAAATATTTCCACTGTCGGTATTTTTCAAACTAATTTGTGCGTGATGCGAATGCGTTCCAAAACTCCCTACCTCACTTTTAATGCTGACCTTGCGTTTTAGCTCCTCCGGATTAAAAGGATGCAATAAAATTACGCCTCCCAATCCAGCACCATACAACGAAGATGCAGGGCCTTTTAAAATCTCAATCCTATCTATATCGTTAAGTCCAATGTCTTCCAAAGCCGTAGCACCATCGCCATCAGTCAATGGCATTTGACCCCAATAAGCTTTTATACGATTGGTTTGGTAGGGCGTACGTGATCCAATGCCTCGAATGGTAATGCGGTTGGTGCTCATAGTACCCTGCTGCATCACTACACCAGGGAGCTTATTGAATTGTTCCTGTAAGTTATAGCTATTACCCAACTGAAGTGTAGCATTATTAAGTACGGAATACCCCCCCGCCCATTGTTTTGGCGATAAAATTTTTATGGGAGCTTGAACAGATATTTCCCCTATGTATTGATGTGCTATCGTGTTTCCAAGAGTATCGTTTGGTTCGCTTTGTTCAGATGTGGTTTGACCATTTAACGAGAAAACAAAATAAAAAAAAAGGGTTAAGAGGATGGCTTTTATCATGGTTAAGAATAATCGAGTTATTTGTGCTTAGAGCATGGGGCTTGGAGCATGGGGCATGGGGCTTAAGTTATATGGTTAATATTTAACCTCCATCCCCTGTTTGTGGCAAGTTACTTCGCCTTTTTTCAAAAAAACAGAAACAACCTATCCTACAGGATTGTGGGAGGTGCACAACCACACCGCCTTAAAAAGGTAGGAAAACCGTTATAAGTACCATACAAACTTTTCCTTTTATTGACAAAAAAGCCTCCCGAATCGGGTTCGGGAGGAAATACATATATATAGCCAATTGCCAACAGCCAACAGCTATCAGCTAAAAACTAAACCCCTAATCCACGGGTATCAGTTTCAATATCTTACCAGGGTTTTCAATAGCCACATAAATAAATCCATCAGGACTCATTTCTACGTTGCGAACCCTGCCGATGCCCTGCAACAGTTTTTCCTGATGAACTACCTTGTCGCCTTCGAGCACAACGCGATGCAGATGTTCAAAACGCAGGGAACCTGTGAGAATATCATTTTTCCAGTTGGGATAGCGATCGCCCTTTACAAAAGTCATCCCGCATGGAGCTATGGAAGGTACCCAATACAGTATGGGCTGCTCCATGCCTACCTTGGCCGTATCCGTGGTAAAAATGGTACCATTATAATTTATACCGAAAGATATCACGGGCCAGCCGTAGTTTTTCCCGGGTTCTATCAGGTTAATCTCATCACCACCCTTGGGGCCATGTTCGTCGCTCCATATACGTCCGGTTTCGGGGTGCATGCAAACACCTTGCGGGTTACGATGCCCGTAGGAATAAATAGATGGCATGGCTCCTTCAGTGTTCACAAAAGGATTGTCGGCGGGTATGCTACCATCGTCGTGGATGCGGTGTATCTTACCACAATCGTTATCCAGTGCTTGAGGGTTGCGATCCCGGTTACCCCGGTCACCCACAGAAAAATAGAGATATCCTTCCTTATCAAATTCTAGCTTGCTGCCATAGTGATGACGTGTTTCAGACTCGGGTGTGGCTTTAAAGATACGCTCTTGGTCAACCAAGGCGTTCCCGCTTAGTCGGGCACGCATAATTGCAGTGTTGGCAAGTTTCTCGTTATTTTCGTTAGGCGAAGAATAGGTAAAATAAAGCCAACCATTTTGAGCATACTGCGGGTGAAGCTCCAAATCGAGCAAGCCACCTTGTCCGGCAGCTTTGATGGGAGGAAGACCGGTTATTTTCTCCAGCTTTTTATCGGTGGTAAAACGAAGTAGCTCACCACTGCGTTCGGATATCAACAAATCGCCATTGGGCAAAAACTCCAAACCCCAGGGCACTTGCAAACCCAACACAACAGTATCGACCCTAAACTTCTGGCTTTCGCTCACCACAATTGGGTTATGGGCATCCTCATCGTCGCCCAAAGGAGGCATCACCTTTAATCCCATGATATAATCAGTCAACCCATAGATAGCATCATCGCTTAAACCGCCACCAAAACCAGGCATACCATGTTCTACCTTACCCTCTTTTATGGTCTTAAAAATATCCTTGCGTTCATCGCCAAAAATCCAACTACGACCGACGAATGATGACTTTGAAAGGTTATGGCAACCAAGGCAATAATTTTTAAAATTCGCTTCGGCGCTTGGCCGTATTTCCAAGTTTTTTGATGTGTCGTTAGGACTTTGGCACGATACGGCCAGCTCGCAAAACACAACTCCGATAATTAAAGCTAAATATTTCATAGAAAATTGTTTGAGAGTTATAACGCATTAAAATATGTATTGTTCCTAAGATAAGAAAAAAAAATAGCTAATAGTGATTTGCAGTTAGCTGAAGGCTTCCCGCCCAAGTTAAAAGTTAGGTGACTGGATGTCGCTTCGCTCCAAATGGCTGTTGGCTGATAGCGGATGAATTAATGCTTAAAGGATCAACTAGAAGATTTCACTAAATGAAGTGCACAATTGCTGATACTATCCATAAAACCTAAATTCGTATCAAGCTCCACTATTATATCTCACCACACCTTCATGCGACAATTATTGCGTTTCGTCACTAATAAAATGCTATTGGTCAATACAGATGAAGCTACACAACAAAGTTAACTATGATAGCTATTTTAATAGTTATTATATACAGCTATCACAAACACCCTATATAACATACAACATAACAACACATTATAAATACCTACAATTCAAAAAACTGTAAAATAAAAATCGATCAAGATGATTAAAGATTAAGTTTTGATAATAAGAAATAATAAAATATTTATAACTATCCGTTCCTAAATTCGATTAATAGGATAAAAATAACCCTATAAGCTATTTAAAAAATCAAACATCGGCTCGCACGAGCTTAACTTGAACGCAAAACTTATTTCTCTCAATATCCAAACTAAACAAAACTCACACCATGTTATTAAAAAAATTCGCAACGTTAATTCTCCTGATTTCTATGGCCGTATCCATCATGGCTCAAGAAATAAAAAAAGACCTTAGCAAAATATCCAAAGAAGAAATAATCCGAATGAGCATGGAGGATCTCATGGCTTATGACTTGGACGAACTTTATCAACTAATTAGTATTTCGGGTGCTACATCGTTGGAGAACTTATATGAGCTTATGCTGAACAAGGATGTTACCTCAGCTTCTAAATCTGCAGAGAGTATATTCGACTCTCCATTATCTACCACTGTGCTTAGTTACGATGAAATAAACGCATCAGGCGCCACTTCTATCGAAGAGGCGTTACGCTTGGTACCAGGAGTTATTGTAAGAGAAAAAACAAACGGCAACTACGACGTTCAAATACGTGGTGGACAAAACATGCTCATGAATAATATGTTACTCGCTGCCGAAAATACTAGTACGCTGGTAATGATAGATGGCCGACCGGTATTTAATTATGGAATGGGTGCTATCCTTTGGGAAACATTACCTATTGGTTTGGGCGAACTCGATAGAATTGAGGTAGTACGAGGACCATCGAGTGCCTTATACGGCCCCAATGCGGTTAGTGGAGTTATAAACTTAATTACCAAGGACATAAAAAATACAAAAGCATTGGTATCCGCCAATATGCAGGGCGGCTCTATGTCCACCTACATTGGAGATGTTAACATCCGTAAAAATATTAGCAAAAAAATAGCTGCAGGGTTATCGTACAATTTTGAACACCGCCTCCGTAACACGGATAAAATTTATGCTATTTATGATGATGAATTCGTCGATTTAGTTGAATATGATCAAAGGCGAAGAGACAATGCATGGGGTAAAGATACTACCGTAGCACTATTTAACAATTCTGAGCGCAGCAGGCAACGAATGGGCTTGAACGCCTATATGGACTATACTGCCAGCGAGGATGTATTGTTTAAATTAAGTGCCGGGTATCTTGATTCTGAAGCCATCACCTCCAGCATAGGTGATAGCCCCACAGCACACAATACACGCAACTCCCAAGGTTACGTGGGCAACTTAAACAGCGTAATATACGGTTTTAACCTACATGCCAGCATTTGCAACATGACACAGGATTATTACCAAGGGCACAAAGGGTTCCAGCAGGATATAGAACAATATAATGCGGAACTCGATTATTTGCTTCAATTCAATAAATTAAATATTCGTCCGGGAATAAGCTATCAATCCGTATATCTTGATGATAGAAAACACATAGCTAACTTAACCGACGGATTTTTTAACCGACGGGTAGTGTTGAGAAATTTTGCAGCCAGTGCCCGCTTTGATTATTCTCTGCTCGAAAAAATAAGACTGATTGCCGCGCTCCGTTCCGAAAAATACAATGTACCTGACAAGTGGATGCCATCGTACCAATTTATCGCATCGTACAAAATAAACGATAATAATTTATTTAGAGCCGTATATTCCCGGGCCAATCAAAGTACCTTTATGGTAAATGCATATAGCGATTACACTTGGGATAGAGAAGGACTTACAAGTCCGGACTATGTGCATTTTGGCAGCAATAACAACCCCAGCATGATGGTGATGGATATGGTGGAAATAGGTTTCAGATCACGTCCATCTAAAAAGCTATTACTCGATGTAGAGGCCTTTTATAACAAAGCAAAGGACTTTAGTGCCTTGATGCCCGATAGTATGAGAACGATAGTTAATTTGAGTCCCACAGGTATCGACCCAAAAACTACGCTTTACACTTCGTACAGACATCTCGACATCGAAAGCAAACAATATGGGGTAAGCATAAGTGCCGATATGGTATTGTCGGAGAAATTATTTATGAAGGCACACCTGACCTATCAAAAATCAACGGTTAGTAATTTTCAGGATGCCAGCAGAGATCAGGTTGCCGGCAAGCAAGGCAAGGCGATTGAGAGGGAGATGACGGCCGATATTATGGATCCAGACATTATACCAAAACCAATTTATAGCTCAGATGCCCAAATAGATCCTAAAGATTTTAAAGATGATGTGGATAATGAGGCAATACCCTCCTTTTGGGGTAGTTTATCTATTACTTACAAACCAATCAAAAAACTGAGCATTAACGCCCAGGGTTATTATTACGACAAGTATTATTTATACACGCAATACGCAAACGATAAAAATAGAGCGGCCTTAATTACCTCAGGTGAAAAAGATAAAATGGATTATACTGGCCATATTGATGGTAAGTTTATACTAAACGCCAAGGCAAATTACAAACTAAGCGATAACATTAACCTATATGTGAATGGCCGTAACATACTAAACAACGACAAGCAAGAATATATTTTTATGGATACCATTGGAGGTTTATACCTTGCTGGTTTTAATATTAATTTTTAGATTTTAGATTGAGAGATAAGAGACATTAGATAAGAGATAAAAATTTAAAGTTTAGAGACTGTTTCTGAAAAGGGGTAGTCTCTTTTTTTATTATTACATTTAGGTATGGATAATCATGTTCACATGCCAGCCATAGTTGCCGATTACCGCGAAGAACGCTCCAGGATTCCCGATTTGCTATGTCAGTTGGGATGCCGTGTAAAGGTTATAATTTTAAAGGCCGGTGATTATATCGTCAATGACAGTATCATCATTGAACGGAAATCGAAAGAAGACTTTGTGCTTTCGCTGATGCAAGGCCGTTTGTTCAAACAGTGCCAGATGCTGCAGAAAAGTGGTTATGTGCCAACCCTCCTCATCGAGGGCAACCCTTATCATACTACTCACGATATTTCGCGGGAGGCCATTAGAGGTGCTTTGCTGTCGGTTTCTCTCTCATGGCAAATATCGGTTAACTATTCGGCCAACATAAACGATACCGCCGATTTGATAATGATGATTGCCAAACAAAACCCCCAAGAAAGAAACACTGCCTATAGATATGGTTACAAACCAAAAACATTACGTAAACAACAACTCTACTTTTTACAGGGCTTGCCCTTGATAGGCCCAAAGCTGGCCATGGAATTGATGAAACACTTTGGAAGCTTGGAGCAGATACTAGCAGCCAGCGAAGATGAATTGGCCAAAATACCCGGTATTGGCCGACAAAAAGCAAGCAAGATATACCGATTTATACGACCAATTGAGCAGTGATTATTTAGCCATCATTAGCTGCCGACTATTTAGTAATTACCATTAGCGAATTATTCATGTTTTTGTTACATCAATATTAAATCATTCGTACACCTTACATTTTACCTGATTCCGTAAAGCCATTAAACCATTTTGCATTAACGCGGTCATTTCATCTTCGCCAGGATAAACAGCCACGGGTGCAATAAAATCAACCATCTCTTTAATGTAGTTAACCACAAAATCGTCGTGTGCTATGCCACCCGTTAAAATAATGCCGTTGACCTTACCTTTTAAAACTGTGGCGCAGCCCCCTATTGTTTTGGCTATTTGATAGCACATAGCACTTAAAATAAGTTTGGCATGTTCATCGCCGGCTTTCACCATTTTTTCTACTTCCATAGCTTGGTTTGTACCCAAGTGTGCCATCAGCCCACCTTTGCCGGTTACTACTTTTTTCATCTCATCATAGGTATATTTTCCGCTAAAACAAGCATCTACCAATGCTCCACTGGGCAAGGTGCCGGCTCGCTCGGGCGAAAATGGACCATAGCCGTCAATGGCATTGTTCACATCAATCACTCTTCCGTGCCTGTGTGCCCCTATGGAAACGCCACCACCCATATGGGCCACAATCAGGTT
Organism: Saccharicrinis sp.; assembly: GCA_024635585.1. Taxonomy (GTDB): domain Bacteria; phylum Bacteroidota; class Bacteroidia; order Bacteroidales; family Marinilabiliaceae; genus Saccharicrinis. Next base: position 20,961 of record JAGXIP010000292.1, read on the forward strand.
CAGCTCTTCATAAACAAAACCGCGTGTTCGTGCAAACAAACGGCCTACTGCTTTTTGGTTCAGCGCATGAAATATGGAACGCCGGGGCATAGAGGGACATCCGGTTATACGAGCTACATCTTCCAACTCGTCCACCACCACCGGATCGGCAATATAAGCCCGTGCATGGGGTAGTGATTTGGCAATATCATCAGCAATAAGTCCTCCCAAATTACTGGCATGTTGACCTAAAATACCAATCCTTAAATCGCGCTTAAGCGCCTCGTTAACTTCGTAAACACCCGATTGTATGGGCTTTACCAGTCCTCCCCGTCCAACAATTCCATCTATCCGTTCAATATCTATGTCGGCATGTATCAACTCATTAAGTATCACCTTTTTTCTAAACTCGTACTGATCGGCAATAGTGTCGAAGGGCTCAAGTTCATTATTGGGATGTTTGATGTTCTTCAAGAAAATAGATTTTTCGTTGTCGTAAACCGCAATCTTTGTAGAGGTTGAACCCGGGTTAATGACTAATATTCTAAAAATTTCCATAAATTATTTTTCAATGATTAACGTATATAATTAACAACTTTTTTCAACCATTAAACAGGCCAATGCCAAACAATAATATTTTGTTTTAAAACTGTCGCTACGGCTCATAACCACCACCGGATGCGTGGTTCCGCTAATCAATCCGGCCAACTCACCACCACCAAACAACATTAAACTTTTATAAAAAGGATTACTGGCTTCTAACGATGGAAAAAGCAATATATCGGCATCACCGGCCACGGGGGTGCGGCTACCTTTAACGGCTAAACTCGATGGGTCGCAAGCCAAAAACAAATCCAACGGGCCATCCATAATGCAGTTTCCTAATTCCTCTCTATGAGCCATCCCACACATTATTTCGTACTCTTGCGAATTGGGGAAATGAGGCGACACCTTTTCGGAGGCACCTATCAAGGCCACTTTAGGCTTTGTAATACCCATGCTATGAGCCATTTCAATAGCGTAGTTAACCATGGCTACTTTCTGCGACAAGCTGGGGAACGGCAATACGGCAGGATCGGTAATTAGTAATAATTTAGGATAGGCAGCCAGCTCCACGGCACATACATAGCTCAATACACCATCAGGCTTCATCAATCCGTTTCTTTTGCTTAACACTGCTTTCAGCAACAGATCAGTAGCGATAAGACCCTTCATCACAATATCGGCTTCGCCCCTCTTTACCATGCCAACGGCAAGTTTTGCTGCTTTATCTTTTTTCGCACACTCCACTATTTCGAATTGGGCATCACCATCCACAAATGATGCTGGCAACAGGTCTAAAATCATAGCGCTGTCTCCTATTAATATTGGATAAACAAACCCATCGTAACATGCTTTTACAACAGCTTCCAGCGTATGCAAATCTTCCGGTGCAACAATGGCGGTTCGATATCGCTTTTTTAAACCAATAACATATTGGGGTATTTGCGCTAATTTTATTATCGGCCTGTCCATGGGCTTTAAAAAATTACTTAAGTAAAGAATATTAAGCTAAGGCTGCCAAAACAATGCTATAATACTTCGATTCTTCAGAATCACTTCGCGAGGTAAGCACGATTGGCACTTTTGCTCCCAGAATAACCGAGGCCACCTTAGCTTTTGCAAAAAACACCAAGCTTTTGTAAAGCACGTTACCAACCTCAATATCAGGCACTAACAATAAATCTGTATCGCCTGCAACGGCACTCTTTATTTTTTTTAGTTTGGCACTTTCAAAACTTATGGCATTATCAAATGCCAATGGGCCATCAATGATGCAATTTTTAATTTGATCGCGTTGATTCATTTTTGATAGTAAGGCCGCATCGAGCGTGGCCTGCATACTTTCGTTCACCATTTCAATGGCACCGAGTACGGCCACTTTAGGGCTGGCTATGCCCATTTTATTTAAGTGAGCCACCGAATTATTTACAATAGCTATTTTATCTTTTAGGTTGGGCGCAATGTTCATGGCCACATCGGTTATGGCGATTAACTTATGATAGGTATCCGCCTCGAAAAGGGCAATGTGCGAGAGTAAGGTTCCCGTTCGTAGCCCCCAATCCTTGTTCAACACGCCCTTTAAGAGAAATGGTGTGGGTACATTTCCCTTCATCAATATCTGAACCTCGCCTTCGTGTGCCATCTTCACCGCTAACTCAACACACTTTTCAGGATCGGGCTCATGAATGATACGGGCATCCTTAAAATCAAATTTATTCTCTTTGATAATCGACTCGGTCATTATCCTATCACCAATCAATACCGGTGTAATGTATCCAGATTTATAGGCTTTATAAACCGCGTTAAGCGAAAAAGCATCTTGTGAAACAGCCAGTGCCAATGTTTTACTCACCTTATTATTGATAAGTAAACGCTCAAGATCGGATAATTTTTTATACATAAATATCTATTTTTTCAAAGCTGTAAAATACGGAATATACATCATTATAAACATGATTTTTACACGTAAAAAAAAGGCGCAAGAACCATTTTTAACAAAACAGTGCTGCGCCTTTAAATATATGATTTTGATCGATATTTTTTAAATCCTTTCTCTGTAGGAACGAACAGTGGTGTATTCTAAAGTATATAGGCTTACCTTATTATCTGTTAGCCAGCTCTTCCACAATATGTTTTGTATCGCGAGCAATAACCAACTCTTCATCAGTGGGTACTACCAATAATTTTACTTTACTGTTCGGCTTACTTATGATGGACTCTTCACCAAATATGCCTTTATTTTTCTCGCAGTCCAACTCTACGCCCATATATTCTAAATTGGAGCACACCTCCTCACGAATAGGAAATGCATTTTCACCTATACCTCCGGTAAACAGGATAGCATCTACCCCACCCATAGCAGCAGCGTATGAACCAATGTACTTTTTAATACGGTATGAGTACATATCCAAGCCCAGTTTCGCCATAGTGTTACCTCCGTCGGCAGCAGCCCTTACCTCGCGCATATCCGACGATATACCTGTTACACCCAACATTCCGCTTTGTTTGTTGAAAAGTACGCTGGCCGATTTGGTGCCTATCAATTCTTTATCCATGATAAAAGTTGCGGCGCCTATGTCCAAATCGCCTGCACGGGTACCCATCATTAAACCTTCGAGGGGTGTAAAACCCATTGATGTATCCACCGATTGTCCATTTTGTATGGCAGCGATAGAGGCTCCGTTTCCTAGGTGACAAGAGATTATTCTGGTTTTTTTAAAATCAACCTCCAGCATCTCACAAGCCCTGACAGCCACATACTTATGACTAGTCCCGTGAAAACCATAACGTCGTACACCATATTTTTTATACAAAGAATAAGGTATGGCGTACATATAGGCTCGCTTGGGCATGGTTTGATGAAAGGCCGTATCGAACACACCTACTTGTGGCACATTAGGCAACAAGTGTTCAATGGCCATTATTCCGCTCAAGTTTGGTGGGTTATGCAACGGAGCCAATTCGATACACTCATTCATTTTTTCTATTACGTGATTGGTAATAAAAACACTTGAGTTAAATGTTTCACCACCATGCACTACCCGGTGTCCTACGGCATCTATTTCTTCCAGGTTTGCAATGCACCCATGCTTTTTACTAGATAAAACGCCCAAAATATAATCAATGCCTGTTTGGTGATCTAATATCTCACCTTCGAGCATCACTTTTTCGCCATTTTCTTTCTCGTGCTTCAAAAAGGAACCTTTAAGCCCTACTTTTTCCACACCACCCTTGCCCAATACCTTGTGACCTTTGTTGTCCATATTGAACAATTGATATTTGATTGAGGAACTTCCGCAATTCAGAACTAATATCTTCATGTTATTGATTTAAGTCTTTGTTTTAATAAATGGGCTTGTTATTCTGTAATAACCGCACCGTTTTCATCATACTTATAAAAACCTTGTCCGGTTTGCTTACCTAAATGCTTGGCTCTAACCAGTCTCTTTATCATTGGGTTTGGCTTATATTTAGAATTGCCAAACTCCTCATAAAGGTTATCCATCCATTTAGAAACTTTATTTAAACCAATAATATCTGCTGTTCTAAAAGGGCCAAATCTCATTCCCAAGCCAATATTCATTGTTTTATCGATATCGGCCATGGTTGCAATACCTTCCATAAGCACCTGGCACGCCTCGTTTAACAAGGTGATGTACAAGCGCACGCTTATCAAACCTGCCGATTCTTCAACAGGTATTACCTCCCTGTTTATTAATTTTACAAATGCACATACCTTTTCATACACTTTTTCAGAGGTATATAAGCCTTTTACCACTTCAATAAGTTTGGCTTCGGGTGAAGTAACAAAAAAATGAAGACTGATACACCTCTCGGGCTTTTTCATTTCGGAGGCCAGCTCGGTAATAATAATGGTTGTAGAGTTTGTGGCGATAATGGTATCCTCGGGTACGGTTTCCTCAATTTTTTTAAACACCTCTTTACGCTCATCAATACTTCGGTGTGCAGCAGAATCGGAACGAATGGCCTCGATCACAAAATCGCAATCGGCCAAATCCTGATAATTTAAAGTCCCCTTGATACGGCTCATAATCGCTTTTTTCTCACCGGTGGTAAGACCCCAGTTTTCGATACGACTATCAAGCTCTTTACCTATATTATCAATAGCGCGTTTTATCTTGTCTTCGGTTAGCTCTAAAAAAACCACATCCAAACCATGCCAGCTAGCGATGCGAGCAATACTTTGCCCTTCTTTGCCGCACCCAATAACGCCAATTTTAGAGAAAAGGGATGTTCCTCGTTTTTTACCTTTGCTCAGTGCATAACCTTCAATAGGTTCTACTAAAATTTCAGCCATCTATATTGTTTTTATTTTATAAAACTTAAATGATAATTTTTAAGCGTTTCCGGCGGCCTGGTTGGCAGTAATAGCCACTAAGTTTACAATATCGCTCACGGAACAACCACGCGATAAATCGTTGATTGGTGCAGCCATACCCTGTAAAACCGGACCTATTGCTTCGGCATGAGCCATTCGTTGAACCAGCTTATAACAAATATTGCCTGTCTCTAAAGTTGGAAACACCAACACATTGGCTTTTCCACCAATTGGACTTCCCGGTGCCTTTTGATGGGCAATGGCTTCAACAATGGCAGCGTCGGCCTGCAACTCTCCATCTATGATTAAACTTGGATCCAATTCCTTGGCCAATCGAGTGGCCTCAACCACTTTATCCACCATCTCGTGTTTGGCACTTCCTTTAGTGGAGAAACTCAACATGGCCACACGTGGTTCGATGCCCACGATAGAGCGGGTTGTTTTTCCTGTTGCCACAGCTATTTCGGCTAATTCGGCAGCCGTAGGATTAGGGTGAACTGCACCGTCTGCAAACACCAGTATCCCGTTTTCGCCAAACTCATCGGTGGGCAATATCATGATAAAAGCACCCGACACCACACTTATGCCTGGCGCCGTTTTTACAATTTGAAACGCCGGACGAAGCACATCACCCGTTGCGTTTTGTGCACCAGCCACCTCACCGTCGGCATCGCCATTTTTTATCATCAAAGTAGCAAGATACAATGGATTAAGCACCAACTCTTCGGCCTGCATACGGGTTAAACCCTTACTTTTACGCAGTTCTAATAACAAATTGATGTAAGTTTCTTTTTTGTCGTGATTTGCAGGATCAACAACCGTAGCCTTATTTATATTGCTCAGTCCAAGACGATTTGCCTCAGCTACAATGGCTTTAGGATCACCAATTAAAATAATTTTTGCAAATTCTTCTGCAATGATTGTGTCAGCTGCTTTTAGGGTTCTCTCCTCCATACCTTCGGGTAGCACAATACGTTTGATATTAACCCGGGCTTTGGCCTTTAGTTTGTTAATGAATTCCATTTGGGATAATTTATATATACAATTATGAATACTATATATGAAACAGCAAGCTTTTTTATACGCTATTTATGCAGTACACAGCAATAAATTCTTACGTCGTTAAAATATACCCTCTGTTAAAAAGAGAAAATGAAAATCTTCCAAACGCCGAAATAGCGTCTGGAAGATTCAAATCTGTCGAGAATATATATAAATATGCTTGCCGAGGCTTTTGAAGATAGAGACTACAAAGTAAAGAGAAATTATTGGTTAAAAGAAGAAAACAAGAACAAATTATCACTATGAAAAAGCAGTGCGACTATTTTTGTAACAACGATTTTTCAGAAGATTAATAAGCCCTTGCAAACACTACCCTCTGTGCCGAGGGTTCGCCTGTAACCATACATTTTCCAGGCGTTTTATCGCCGTGTAAAGGAATGCAACGTATGGTGGCTTTGGTTTCTTCCTTTATTTTTTGTTCCACCTCAGCCGAACCATTCCAATGCGCCATTACGAACCCACCTTTGTTATTCAGCACTTCTTTAAATTCTTCGTAGGTATCTACCTCTGTTGTTTTCTCGGTTCTAAAGTCCAATGCTTTTTTATAGATGTTCTCCTGAATGGTTTCTAACAAATCGGCCACATAAGCATCTACCCCATCTATTGAAACCACCTCTTTGGTAAGTGTATCCCTGCGGGCTACTTCAACCGTGTTATTGGCAATATCGCGAGGACCTACGGCCAGTCTTAATGGCACACCCTGTAGCTCGTATTGGGCAAACTTCCAGCCCGGCTTACGATTATCGCTGTTGTCGTACTTAACGGATATACCACGTTTCTTCAGCTTGGCTACAATCTCATTTACAACTACCGAAATTTTATCTAATTCCTCTTCACCTTTATAAATGGGTATAATGGCAACCTGTATCGGTGCCAGTTTAGGAGGTAATACCAATCCAAAATCATCGGAATGAGCCATCACTAAAGCCCCCATCAAACGTGTTGATACGCCCCATGAGCTAGCCCAAACATACTCTTCCGTTCCCTCTTTGGTGGCAAATTTAACATCAAATGCCTTTGCAAAATTTTGCCCTAAAAAATGTGAAGTTCCTGACTGCAAGGCTTTACCGTCCTGCATCATGGCTTCAATGGTATAGGTTTCTAAAGCACCTGCAAAACGTTCATTGGCAGTTTTTACCCCCTGCAAAACCGGCATGGCCATAAATTGCTCTGCAAAGTTGGCATAAACCTGTATCATCGTTTCTGTTTCTTCAATAGCCTCTTGCTTGGTTGCGTGAGCCGTATGTCCTTCCTGCCAGAGAAACTCGGCAGTACGCAAAAATAAACGCGTCCGCATTTCCCAACGCACCACATTAGCCCATTGGTTGCATAAGATAGGAAGGTCACGGTACGATTGAATCCAATTTTTATATGTGCTCCATATAATAGTTTCAGAAGTAGGCCGAACAATCAACTCCTCTTCGAGTTTAGCTTCCGGATCAACGATAACACCGTTTCCATCGGGATCATTTTTAAGGCGATAGTGCGTTACCACCGCGCACTCCTTAGCAAAACCATCCACATGACTGGCCTCTTTGCTGAAAAATGATTTAGGTATAAACAATGGAAAATAGGCGTTGACATGTCCAGTTTCCTTGAACATTCGATCCAGCTCTTGCTGCATTTTTTCCCAAATCGCATAGCCATAAGGTTTAATAACCATGCAACCACGCACAGCAGAGTTTTCAGCCATATCGGCTGTAATTACCAGCTCATTGTACCATTGTGAGTAATCAACACTCCTTTTTGTTAATTTTGCCATTGCTTTTACATAAAATTTTGAGAGCCCAAAATAACAAAAAATAGCCCACATTTTTAAACTAAATACAAAGAAAATGTTTTACATGCGAAGGTATATATCAGCTATGATTAGTGTAATTCAAAAACTTAATTGAAAAAAAATAAGTACTAACGTTAATTTTTGCAAACACTTACCTATCAAAACATAAAGAATGGTACGTTTATTGTATTAAACAGTCCGAATAAAACATTATATTAAAATCTTTTATTAAAACCTTACATTGGCTCCAATAGCTTTTATCTGAATCTAAATTGCTATTATTCCAATTCTACTGTTTTTTGACATATAAAAAGATTGATTGACCATTAAAAGCTTGCACCATGAAAAAGCAAATCTATATTTTAACCGCAGCCATTCTGACTTTAGCAGGATGTGCAACACAACAGCCTTACAGCACAGCTGTTTATGCTGACGATTTATACTATACCCCTTCGGATAAGCCTATTTCGGTAGCCGAGAAGTATTCTGCTTTGCCCAAACCTGATAAACTTATAAAGAAGCAAGACAATGCAACTTATTCAAATTTAAAGAGTGAGTACAATGCGTCGTCCAGAGCAACACAGCAAGAAGATTTGAGGGACTTTTCGCAAATTCAACAAGAATATACCACTTTGTTGACAGACGAGAACGTGGAGGAAGTGGACACCATGCTTTATTACGATGACGAAACAGGTTATTGGGTAAATGAGTTTCAGGGTTCACAAATGGATAGGGATTACGCTGAGCGCTTGGCTCGTTTCCATGGTCCTTTCAGGGGTGTACCATATTGGTCGCCATTGTATCAAGACGTGATTTTTAATAGTGGATTTGATTACAATGTCTATATAGATGGCAACTATGCCATTGTAGTGCCAGAATGGAACAGCCCTTACTATTGGGACTGGCGTTACGGTAGAGGATTTAACAGCGGCTTCCGCGGTGGTTTTTATGGCGGTTTCGGATATAACAGTTGGTATGGTATGGGATATCCTTACTATTCGGCATGGGGATACCCCTATTCTGGTTGGGGTTATGGCATGGGTTATGGCTGGGGTTATGGTGGACATCATGGCTATAACAACCATCACTACAACAATAATTACCCTTACTATGGCAATGATTCCTATGCTACAAACAGGGCGCCGCGGAACACATCAGGCTATAGAGGCTCAAGAGGTTCTGCTGGGCAAAATACAGACGCAAATAGAACAGGCAATGCGGTAAACTCTAGTTCTGCACGCAGTAGCAGATCAAGCTCTACCGTTTCGGGTAATACTGTTAGATCAAGTAGCACACAAAGTACAAGATCAACCAGAGCATCGTATGTTCCCAACACGAAAAGTACGGGAACAACCTCTGGTACATCTACCAGAAGTTCGCGGAGTGCTTACACGCCAACTTATGATAAAAGCTCGCAGTATAGAACAACCACACGCAGCAGCTACAACCAATCGCGTGAAACACCAGCCTCTGCGCCAAGCAGAAGCTCAAGTAGTTCATATGTAAACAGGAGTTCTAGCTCATCGAATACAAGTGGAACAAGTGTAAAAAGCTCTACTAATAACAGTTCATCGAGCCGTAGCAGTAGAAGTTACAATATCGGCAGTTCGAGCAATAGAAGTTCAAATTACAATAGCAGTGCCCCCACTAGGTCAAGCTCTTCGCCTTCTTACAATTCGAGTCCTAGATCTTCTAGTTCTTCATCATCATCTGGCATTTCTTCCGGTTCGAGTTCCAGTTCTTCATCGTCATCTGGCGTTTCTTCCGGTTCGAGCAGCAGATCAAGTTCGGGAAGCAGCAGTAGGTCAAGTGGAAGCAGCAGTGGCAGATCAAGTCGTGGAAGTAGATAATTTAAGCTTTGACTCCTTGCTAAATAGTTATTCATGAACTTTAATCATATACTTAAAACAATAATTATGACTCGCTATAAATTATTGACTTCAATAATGCTGTTATTTGCTACGATTAGCCTCAGCGCTCAAAACTACGAAGACATTATAAGGTACTCACAACCACAATATATGGGTACCGCTCGATCCATGGCCATGGGAGGTGCTTTTGGTTCGTTGGGCGGCGACTTTAGTGCATTGGGCATTAATCCCGCAGGTATTGCTGTTTATCGCACCTCAGAATTTACTTTTACGCCTTCGCTCATCTTTAATTCTACCGAAAGTAGTTTTGATGGTAATATGTTGAAAGACAACAAAACTTCCTTTTCCTTGAACCAAGTTGGTTATGTGGGTACTTACCGACCAATGCGAGAGGTAAGCAAAGGGATTGTGAGCACTCATTTTGGCATTGGATATAATAGAAACAACAATTTTAATTATAAGTCGATGGCATCGGCATTTGAACTTGGCACTTCCATGACGGATATGTTCAGAACCAATGCTTATGGATTAGATCCCGGATTTTTCGATGAAGATTATCCAAACGAGTGGGATGTTTACGATTACAAAACCGGATTGGCTTATGGCACGTTTTTAATAGATAAAGATGGAACAGATGGTGATGGTATGCAAACCTATAGTTCATTTCTTGAGCGCGGCGCACAAGTGGATTTGGTAGATCAAAATAGGTTGATAGAAAAAGATGGTTACTCCGGAGAACTGAGTCTAACCGGAGGTGTTAACATCAGTCACATTTTATTGTTGGGTGCAAGCTTAAATTTCCATTCTCTCAACTACGAGCAACGTTCGTATTATCTAGAACAATTTAGCAACAGCAATCCATATAATGAGCGGACTTTTAAAAATTTCAGCGTTGAAGACAGACTTAATGTATCGGGTAACGGCATTAGTTTAAAACTGGGTGCTATAGTAAAACCCCTCGAAAATTTACGAATTGGTGCTGCCTATCATTCGCCCACTTGGTACAAAATAGAAGAAGATTACGAAACGATACTCAATGTAGATTTTTTTAATCCCATACCTGAAATAGCCAATGATAAAACAGGATTAAATTATGTTGGTGAATACGACTATCAATTGAATACTCCTGAAAAGATGATTGGTAGCATTTCGTATATAATTGGTAAAAAGGCTATTTTAAGCGTAGATTATGAACACATAAACTACGGTAGCGGAAAATTTAAAAGCTCCAGCAATAATATTAATGAAATAAACGATTTCAATTTCAAAAACAATGATATTAAACGTGTGCTGACCAGCTCTAATAATATTAGAGCCGGAGTTGAATTCAGGCTTAACGATTACTTTAGTTTACGAGGTGGGTATTCATTACAAGGCTCTCCCTACAACAAAGCACCTAAAGATTTTGAAATTACTAGTATAAGCGGAGGCTTAGGGTATCGCAATAAAAACTATTTTATCGACTTAGCTTATAGAAATTCAACCTACGACATCAATTATTATAATTATTTTTGGACTGACGCTAGCATTGGTACCCCAACCCAAACCAAGGTTGAATCCATCGACCATTATGCGACATTAACGATAGGCTGGAAGTTTTAAAGGATACTTATTAATAACAAAACACCCGATGTTCAGAGATTGAGCATCGGGTGTTTTTGTTTTATAATTAAATACTCATGGTCTACTCATGGGGTGAATATTTATGTCTCTGTTATATTCACCCCGTGAGTATTTCACCTAATGAGTGCCTTCATCATACTATCATACCGGCAGCTACCGTTTCGTTGGTTGCTTCATCTATTAAAATTACACTACCCGTGTAGCGGTTTCTAAAATAAGAATCCACATGCAGGGGTTTGGTAACACGCAGGTTAATTTTAGCAATATCATTCATTCCCACCGTTAAATCATCCGTGTCCTTTTCCAAGGTATTGATGTTCATTTTATGCTGAATACCCGTAACCATACAACGTGCTTCGGCCGAAGTGTGGCGTATCACATATTTACCACGAGAAACAAGATTTCGCTCATTGAACCAGCAAATCATAAGTTCCAAGTCCTGGGTTGTGTTGGGTAAATCGTCCGATTTTACCAACATATCGCCCCGGCTAATATCAATATCATCTTCAAGAGTAATAGTTACCGACTGGGGTGCAAAAGCCTCCGTCATGGTTTCGGTAAATAAATCGATGGTTTTTACTTTTGAGTTAAAGCCTGATGGCAATACGGTAATGGCATCGCCCACTTTTACAGCACCACTCATGATACGACCTCCATATCCGCGGTAATCCGGAAAATCAGCCGATTGAGGGCGTACAACATATTGAACAGGAAAACGGAAATCAGTGCGGTTAACATCGCTGCTTATGTGTATATTCTCCAAAAGGTGCAACAAAGTTGGCCCTTTATACCATTCCATCCTTTCCGATCGATCCACCACGTTATCGCCTTTAAGGGCGCTGATGGGCACAAAACGAATATCTTTAACGCTAAGCTTCGATGAAAGAGCATCTATTTCGTTCTTAATTTTTTCAAATGTTTCTTGCTTATACTCTACCAAGTCCATTTTGTTTACACAAAATATCACATGAGGTATCTGCAGTTGCGAAGCAATATAAGCATGACGCAGTGTTTGCTCCAACACGCCCAAACGGGCATCTATCAATATAATGGCTACGTTAGCCGTACTGGCACCGGTAACCATGTTACGGGTGTATTGAATATGTCCGGGTGTATCGGCAATGATAAACTTACGTTTTGGGGTAGCAAAATAACGATAAGCCACATCAATGGTAATACCCTGTTCGCGCTCGGCACGAAGTCCATCGGTTAACAAGGCCAGGTTAACTTCCTCGTTACCCACACGCTCACTAGCTCGTTCGATGGCCTCCATTTGATCTTCGAAAATAGCTTTACTGTCATACAATAATCTACCTATCAAAGTACTTTTGCCATCGTCAACACTACCTGCAGTGGTGAAGCGCAAAAGCTCCATATCTAAATATCCTGAATTTTTATCGCTCATTTTAATTTTTGTTCTTAATGGAAAAATAGGTTATCGTTAAAAATACCCTTCTTTTTTACGGTCTTCCATGGCTGTTTCCGAACGTTTGTCGTCGGCACGGCCACCACGCTCCGTGGTTCTGGTAGCTGCCACCTCTTGTATAATATCTTCCAAGTCGTGCGCCGTTGAGAGCGTTAAACCTGTACAAGTTATGTCGCCGATGGTCCTACAACGCACATCCATTTCTATCAACTCTTCGTTGGGTTTTAGCTGCATAAAAGGAGCTTTGAACATCCATACGCCATCGCGGTTGAACACCTGACGTTTATGGGTAAAATATAAATTCGGGAGATCGATGTTTTCCATATAGATATATTGCCAAACATCCATCTCGGTCCAGTTACTGATGGGGAAAACCCGGAAGTGCTCGCCCATATTTTTCCGACCGTTAAAGATGTTCCACAATTCAGGTCGCTGATTTTTAGGATCCCACTGACCAAACTCGTCGCGGTGCGAAAAAAAGCGTTCTTTAGCTCTGGCTTTCTCTTCGTCGCGGCGGCCGCCACCCATGGCTGCATCTGTTTTAAGTTCCTCCAAAGCATCGAGCAGTGTTACCGTTTGAAGTTTATTGCGCGAGGCGTTCACGCCTTTTTCTTCAACCGCCCTACCTTTATCAATTGAATCCTGCACGTATTTCACGATGCATTTGGCACCTGTTTTGCGCATCAAATCGTCGCGATAATCCAACGTTTCCTGAAAGTTATGTCCGGTATCGATATGTAAGAGTGCAAAAGGTACTTTAGCCGGATAAAAGGCTTTTCGGGCCAAATGAAACATTACTATTGAATCTTTTCCTCCGGAAAAAAGCATCACCGGTTTTTCGAACTGCGCGGCCACTTCTCGAATCACAAAGATAGATTCGGCCTCAAGCTCCTTCAGGTGATTAATTTGGTATTTATTCATAATTATTCTATGATTTTTTTACTTACTGAAAAACGCTGCCAAAGTTAATGTTTTTAATGATACTTTAAAATGATGCAGCCGCCACCAAAAACAAAAGTCCCGCCATTACGGCAGGACTTTATTTCGTTTTCTTATGCTGTCTC
>JAGXIP010000293.1 GCA_024635585.1 Saccharicrinis sp.
AGCTGTAAAGAGTGTTGTGCTTTCGTCAGGGAATGAAGCTCCTAAAAGAGCTGTAGCATGGGGTGTTGAATACGTAAATTTAAAATTGTAGTTTCCGGCTGTTGCTACATTAATTCTATATTCTAGCCATTCGCCTGTTTCTGTCCAACCTACATGATATCCATTAGGGTTCGCTTGAATATCAACATCATCAGAACGATATACACCTCCTGTATTTCCAGTAGTTAAATCGTGATAAGCAATACCTTCACCACCTTTATCGTAATTTTCAGCTTCTATTGTGCCGGGGATGCCTACAGCCCAAGTATATGGACTTTGTGTGGCAGCAGGCAAGGTAATATCAGATATTTTATTGACAGAAAGTGGAGGTAGGGTGATGGTTCCTGTACCCTGTTTTTCTATGGTTAGAGGGTTGGCTGTTAATGCTAAATTTCTTTCTTGAGACAGACTGGTAAATTTCATGGTTTCATGTTTGAAATCGCCAGTGTAGCCTGTATCATTAAACTTCAATGTGAAAACAACAGCTTTGTTTGTCATATTAATTGCAAACACCATGGTTTTTCCATCTTTAGTAACCGCTTTTGCGTTAACTGCTTTTACACCGGTTTGTAATTCTGTAGTGGTAACAGTGCTGCTAAGCATGGTGCTGTTTTCAAATACCGATCGTAATATTTCATAAGTTGAGCCATAAGCTGTTTTCTGTTTTGGCTCTTTTATGCGTGGTCTCTCTTTACCAGCAGCATCAAAATATGTTTCCCAAACTAAGAAGGAGTTTAATTGCCCGTTTACAGAATACCAGTTGGCTCGCTCATAAATATTTTGGTTCTCTGCCATATACAGGTAGCAATCAGCCATACCCAATATTGAAGCCGCATTTGGTCCGTTTACTTGTACACCCCACTCACTCAGCCATATGGGTTTGCTTGGAGCGTAAGAGTGGGCATAATTATTTGCCTCAGATAGTATTTTTCTGGCAATTAATGCTGAGCTGTATTCGTTGTCGCTACTGTTAGGATCATCAGGGTTGTGCCCAACATAGGTATGTACCGTTATGGCATCAAAATACGACATGTCTTGAGTTAAATCATCGTTCCAAGTTGGGTTAACCCATGATCCTCTTCTCAACAGAGGAATTGATACTTTTATAGACGGGTCTTTGGTTTTGAGTGCCTGCGACATGGATTTGGCACGCAAAATATATTCTGCTGCATTAGGAATGATGGAGCTTCGTTGACCTGGGTAAAAGCATTCATTGCCCATTTCAACCGCTTTCACCTCTAATCCACGGGCTTTAAGAGAGTTGTAAAATGCCACTGTCTCCGGACTGCCATTATTGAAATTTGTGCCATCTGCACTCATGTTAAAAGTCCACAGCATATCATAGCCTTTTCCCTGGCTTGCTTTCTTCTGGTTATTGAGCGTTTCTATTCCGCCAATACCCATTTTAGTGTGCATACTCTGAAATCTTTTAAGATCAGTAAGATGGTCAATTGTAACTGTTTTTATTTGGGTATTCCTATGAATGTAGTTAAAAGTTTCTGTACCAAACACTCTAAGTTCATCGGTTTGCCAGTCGTACCAGTTGGACCATAGTCCGCTGGGAAAACGAAGCGTTATGGGATTCATGTCATTAATAAAGTTTTGATCGCTAGTGGATGTAAACCCTGATATATTATAGCCCAATAGCAGATTGTTAAAAGTTTCCGTGTTTCCGGTAGATACGTTAAGTTCAGCACTTACTACAGAAGGTAAGTTAAATGGGTACGCTTGTGCATTGCTTTGCAGGCTGGTGAGTACAAAAATTACTAAAACAAAAAATGTTTTTAATAAATGCTGGGGAATGCATCTATTGTGGTACGATTCTGAAAAAAAACACATTTCAAATCGTGATGAAAAATTTCCCTTCATTCTTTTCATTTTTTTAGATTTTAGATTAAAAAATACAATTATTAAGATTTGGGAAAGGTAGGGTTTCAACTGCTTGTTTTTTAATCCAGATGTTGCAAATGCTTGTAAATATGTGTCATTTTGCCAGTAAATTATTTTTAATATCCATGGAGGGGATGGAAGAGTCAGAAGTTGTTGTGATTTGTAATTAATTCCTAATAGTAAGATTATCAAACCATAAGAAAGGTGCTGGTGTGCATAGAGTGGAGCATGAGTTTAGTTCTATTAGAATTTGCCTTCACAAACTTTCTATACCATATATCACCTTAAAGGCAACGGTTGTGTTAGTAATTACAACATTAGTGTTAGTAACTAATCGGCAAGGCGCGCTATATTGCCACCTTATTTTTAAGTGAGTAAAAAGTTAAATTTTGTTTTAACTGCGATGGCATTTCAGGATGTTGATCATCCTAGCTTATGATTAGTTAAAAAGTTAAGAAGTAGTTGCAAATTAATAAAAATAATATTTTAAGTATGAAGCAGAAAATGAAAAACACCAAAACCCATCTTCGATATAACAGCTATCCTTTGATTGACGGCTTTAAAAAAGCAAGGAATATTGTTTTTATTTTGTTGGCTTTATCATTAGCAAGCAGCCAAAGTATTGCTCAAAGCTATCCGTTTGTTTTACCAAATAATATTACGGCTACTTTGGTGGTTGATACCACACAAAAGGAAGCATTTAAAAACCAGTTGTTAGGCTATAATATTGAGGGTTTTAGTACGAATCTTCAAAAAGATTTTTTCAGAAAATTTGACCCAATAAGTGTTCGTTTTCCGCATGGTGTTTGGGCTAATTTTTACAAATGGCAAACAGATGGCTACCAAAACGATAGCTATGATAACGAAGGTCATGAGGCAGCTCTTGCAACTTATGTTAATAGTATTTCGGGACATATTGATCATATCGCCTCGCTCAATACCGAAAGAAAGAATGAAAAAGGATCGGGCTTTCATATGATGTGGACCTACGCTATGAACTTCGATGATGCAGAAAGTTGTGTAGCCAGAGCACACAAGGATTTAGGTTTAGGACTTGAGGTCAAGGATATTGAACTTGGCAATGAACATTTCTGGAAAAATCAGCGATCAAACCAAACTATAACTGCCGAAGATTATCTGTCGCGGGCTAAATCAGTTGCTGATGCTTTACATGATGAATTTCCTGATGTTCGGGTTTCTATTCCCTTGGGTTGGAGAAGAAATCAGGGAGGATATAATAGGACTATTGCTGGAGATCAGAAATACTATGATGCCATAACAGTACACAAATATATGGGCGCTGATCCGGATATACCGGGTGAAAGTAATAGCGCGTACAGTGCCTTACTTACTGCACGAACAGCTTTGGCCGATGACATTAACTGGATTAGAAGTAATTGTGGCGAAAAACCAATTTGGTTAACTGAGTGGGGGGTTTCAGCTGGGAGTGGGGCTGAAGTTAATTCAGCAGCTTGTTTGGGAATGGCCGATGTATTCTTATATATGTCCGAAAATCAGCACATCTACGACCGTGCCAATTGGTTCAGCTTTAACCGAATGCTAAACTCCATGGTATATGTTACCATAGAAAATAAGCGAGAGCCGGTTTACCCATTACAACGAAGAGGATATCTGTCGGCCTATGAAATGATTCATGATGTATTGTTAGATGCGGTTATGTTAAAATCGAGTATGACAACGGCAAATGTGGATGGTGGACTTGGATCAATGAATGTGGTGAATTCCAGAATTGTTGAGAAAGATGGTGTAACTACTGCGGTAGCAGTTAACTTATCAAATAAGCCAGTGAATTTTGTGATAAAGTTTGGTGAAACAACTTACGAAGGAACCTTCAAACATGAAGCGCTGGTTTTTGATGAATTAGGTAACGTGCCTAATATGAGTGCCGATTTGATTCCCTATGAATTAATTAAAAGTGGTGTCGGAACAATTACGCTTCCGCCTCTATCTATCAATAAAATTGCTCTGGGTGGTGAAGTTACAAATCCTACAAACTATATTTTTTTCAACAACCTAATTGATGGTGCCGTTATAGAACCAGGATCAAATCTAAATATTACAGCCTCAGCAGGGAGCGAGATTGCCAAGGTAGACTTATTTGTCAATAATGTTTTGGTTCGTACCATAAATGGGGGGCCTTATGAATGGGGTATTGAAGACCAAAATGATTTGTTATTATCGGACTTGCAAATTGGAATTTACAACTTGAAACTGGTTGCTACTGATGCCTTGTCAGCAACAACAGAATCCATCATTTCGATTGAGGTTAAAGATCTTTTTAGCCAAAGCCCTTTTGACGGCCTTATACAAATTCCTGGAACATTGGAAGCCGAAAATTACGATGTGGGAGGTGAAGGTATAAGTTACCATGATACAGATGTTGAAAATAAAGGCAATATGTACAGAAATGATGGAGTAGATATTGGCTCTTTTAGCGATGGCTTATTTAATATAGGATGGTCTGCCAATGATGAATGGCTCGAATATTCCATTCGTGTTGAGGAAACTGAAGTGTATGATGTGGATGTTGTTTATTCTGCCGGTAGAGGAACTCCCGCAGCAGTTGGCCTTGAACTGATTGATGAAGACATTGTTTTGTTTAACAATTTTTCGCTGCCAGCAACAGCCAATTGGGATGCGTACACCTCTATTAGAAAAGAAGGTTTACAGTTAACTGAAGGGGAACATTCGCTGCGCTTAAATATTAGCATGAGTGGATGTAATATCGACAAACTCATATTTTCAAAATCAGGAACAACATCCATCAATGATTTAAAAATATTTGGCCTAAAAGTATTTCCAAACCCCAGTGCAGATGGTCATTTTAATCTGTCAGAGATTCAAACTTGGGAGGTCTTTTCCATTGAAGGTGTAAAAGTTTTAGAGGGAAAGGGAAGAGAAATTAACATGACTCCATTTAACAAGGGGATGTATATTCTTAAAACAGAAAGTGTATTTCTGAAGTTAATCAAAAAGTAGAAAATATTTTTTGATGCCATACTAAAACTATGGATGTTTTAGTATGGTGTCTTTTTTATATAATTCAATCTTTTAAAGGACTCTTAAATTAAGGGTCCTTCTCTTTTTATTTCAACTATCATTCGTACCCCACGTATTAAAGTAATTCTCACTTCGTTCCTAGCCTTTTTATTTTTATATGTTGATGCTTTAAATTTACCTAATTTGCTAACTTGTGAGCTATAAAATGCAGAGGAAGATGGAAAAAGACATAGCGCAAAGTTTAAGTCAGGTTTATAAGCGAAAAAAAAGCGATCAGGATATTTTTCCGGAGCTGATGGATTTTAAGGTTAAAGAGGTGTTGTTGATTGCGAACCATTACGACGCCTATTCCATTGTACGCGAAGGACGTTTCTTCGACCGCATTTACGGCGAGTTTTTACAGCTCAATTTATATACTGCCCCGCGTATTACATCGGCCGCCAATACCGCCGAAGCTATGGCTTTAATGAAAAAGCGGCATTTTGATATGGTTATTTTAATGGCCGGGCTGGATAAAAAAACACCCGTTGAAATAAGCAAATTAATTAAAGAGAAGAATCCGGATATGCCCTTGCTCGCTATGGTAAACAACAATAGCGATTTGCGGTTTTTTGACGAATCGGGGCCCAATGTGGATCATATTGATAAGGTGTTTGTGTGGAATGGTGATTCCAAGGTGTTTTTGGCCATGATAAAATACGTGGAGGATAAAATGAATGTTGAAAAGGATACCAAAATTGGCGATGTAAGGGTTATTCTTTTGGTGGAAGATTCGCAAAAATACTACACGCGTTATTTGCCCTTGCTCTATTCCATTATTATGAAACAAACACAAGCTGTGTTGAATGAGGAAGGCTACGATCAGTTGCATAAATTGCTTAAAATGCGCGCTCGTCCTAAGGTGTTGTTGGTGAGTAACTATGAGGATGCCATCCAGATTGTTGAAAAGTACAAAGACTATCTAATATGTATCATCTCCGACGTAAAATATGAGCGTAACGGTGTCCCCGATGAGGATGCAGGTGTTGAACTCATCCGCTATGTAAAATCCATAACCAGTTTACCCGCGCTGTTGCAATCGTCGGATCCCTCAAATGCTATTCGTGCCAAGGAAGTGGGCGCAGATTTTATCGACAAAAACTCCGAATCGCTAACGCAGGATATCTATGACTTTATTCATCATAAGCTGGGGTTTGGAAATTTTGTATTTAAAAATTCCAGAGGAGTAACCGTTGCTACGGCCCGCAACTTAAAGGAGTTTAGTAAGTGCATCGAGGATGTATCGGCAGAGTCGCTTTTGTATCATGCCAAACGAAACGGCATAAGCACCTGGCTGATGGCAAGGGGCGAAATAAATATGGCTAAACGCCTTCGACCTTATAAGATAGAGGATTTTGACAGTTCCAATAAACTTCGCCAGGCCATACTTAAGATTTTTGAGCAAGTTAAAATTAAACGGCTGCGAGGAAGAGTGGTGCTTTTTGAGTCTTCGTTAATCGATAGTAACCGTTACATCACCCGCATAGGTGAGGGTAGTTTTGGTGGTAAAGGTCGTGGGTTGGCCTTTCTTTGCCATTTTGTGGAAAATATTGATTTTAAAAAGATATTGCCCGATTTGGATATACGCATACCGACTACCGCCATCATAGGTGCCGATGAGTTTACCGATTTTATTGAACGCAACAAGTTGTATCGCACCATTTATGTAGAGCAACAGTACGATAAGGTACGTGAACTTTTCCTTCAATCAACCTTTAACGACAGACTCAATAATCAGCTTCGTAAATACGTTACTGTAATCACAGAACCGTTGGCTGTTAGATCGTCAGGTTTGTTCGAAGACTCTCTGATGCAGCCCTTTGCGGGGGTTTATGAAACCTTTATGCTTCCCAATAATCATCCGGATATTGAGGTGCGTTTAGAGCAATTGGTAACGGCCATAAAAATGGTATATGCCTCTATATTTAACCCTTCGGCCAGGGCTTATTTTGAGGCGGTAAGTTATAAGATTGAGGAAGAGAAAATGGCCATCATCGTTCAAAAGGTGGTGGGCGAAACAGCACATCATCGGTTTTATCCGCATATTAGTGGTATTGCGCAGAGTTACAACTATTATCCTTTTTCGTATATGAAACCCGAAGATGGTTTTGCCGTTTTGGGTGTGGGATTGGGTAAATATGTGGTGGGAGGGGAGAAAGCATGGCGTTTCTGCCCTAAATACCCCAACCTCGAACTTAACTCTATTCAGGATCAGGTGAAAGATTCGCAAGCCTATTTTTATGCCCTGGACTTAAAAATTACGGAGTGCGATGTTAAAGACCAGTACGAAGATTCGTTTATACGTAAATTACCCATGAAAGAAGCCGAAGAGGATGGAAACCTCAAGTTTTGCGCTTCGGTGTACGATTATAATTACGACCGCATTACCAACAACCTAAACACCAAGGGGCCACGGATTATCAATTTTGCCAATATACTTAAATACGATTATATCCCCTTGGCTAAGAGTTTGGATTTGTTACTTCAGTTTTGCAAAGAGGCCATGGGTGCGCCCGTAGAAATTGAATTTGCTGTGGATCTAAATACCGAACATCATTTACCCACATTTTATCTGTTACAAATAAAACCATTAATTAGGGTCGAAAATAATGTAAATATCGACTTTGATCAGGTTGATACATCTAAAGTAATTTTGGCATCGGAAAAGGGAATGGGAAATGGTGTGTTAGAGCATATCAAGGATGTTATTTTTATGGCACCCGAAAAATTTAACCGCATTAAAACCGACGAAATGGCTCACGAAATAGCCCAGCTTAATAAGCAAATGGAAGAGCAAGGTAAAGAATATCTGCTTATTGGCCCCGGCAGGTGGGGCACTCGCGACAAATCTACCGGAATACCGGTGTTGTGGTCGCAGATATCTCATGCCAAGGTGATTGTGGAGATGGGGCTTCAGGATTTTCCATTGGAAGCCTCCTTGGGTTCGCATTTTTTTCATAATGTAACCTCCATGAATGTGGGATACTTTTCGATACAGCATAATAAAACAGAAGAATACGTTAATTTTGATATGTTGAAAAATCAACATGTTGTAGCCGAAACAACTTATTTTACTCATGTAGAGTTTAAAGAGCCTTTGCAAATATTAATGGATGGTAAACAGCAGAAGGCAGTTATCAGTCAACAATTGGAGCAAAGCGACATCCCGTCACATTAATTTAATTTATTTTTGACGGGAAAGCAGTGAACAGTTAGCAGTGGAAAAAAATAGTAAGCAGTTTGTCCTGCAATGCGACTCCCCTCCATATTTTAAGAGAGCCTGTTTACCCTGGAGGGGTAAAACATTAATAGCCCCGGGTTTCAACCCGGGGAAAGAACGTCATACAAATCCCTGCCTGCGGCAGGCAGGCGACGCAACGCAGTTCTCGTTATTTATTTTCCTAATCAAGTAAACCGTAATGCCTATTTCTTAGTTATATTAAAAAAAACATAAACTTATGAGCAGTCCTATAGTGAAATCGTATGAAGAAGAAATTGAGCTGAAATATCAGTTGTACAATAGTCTTTTTTTATCCTTACAGTTAGAAGCGGTTGAAAAAGCCGGTAATTTAATTCCGTTGCTGTATCAGGCATGTAGCAAAGGTTTGCAAAAGGAAAAGGATCCCATTACTATTATGGAAAACTTTTTTTCCAGTCACAAAGCCGAGCTATCGGACAAAGATAGGGATGATTTTCTTTTTAAGGTTATCCAATATATCGAACGCCAAATTGTATTGATAGATGCCTTGGAGGACGCTGCCTATACCAAGATACACCGTATCAATGGCGAAAACTCCTATACTTCCATAAGCGACAGGGTAAAAAAGGAGAATTTGATGGATAAGATGGCGCAAACAGTCAAGGATTTTGGGGTACGTGTTGTACTCACGGCTCATCCAACACAGTTTTATCCCGCACAAGTTTTGGCTATTATAACTGATTTAATGCGCGCCATTAAAAGTGGCGAAGTAGCATTTGTGCGCGATATGTTAAAGCAATTGGGCAAAACGCCTTTCTATCAAAAAATTAAACCAACACCGCTCGACGAGGCCAACCGCTTGACTTTTTATCTGCGCGATACTTTTTATCCGGCCATAGGGCAGCTATTGGATAAAACAGCCGAAGATTATAAAGAGGCCTTGGAGCAAAATAACCAGTTTATTACGTTGGGTTTCTGGCCGGGTGGCGACCGCGACGGTAACCCGTTTGTAACCGTGGATACCACAAAGGAAGTAGCGGCCAAATTACGAAACACCATTTCTAACTGTTATTTTCAGGAGGTAAAAGAACTAAAGAGGAGAATCACCTTTGCCGGAGTCCACGATAAAGTGGTTGAGCTGGAAACCATGTTAAAAGCTGAACTAAGTAATGCTTCCGGTACGGCAAATGTTGATTTGGTGGATTTTTTAGCACGCATAAACCAAGTGGAAAAAATAATA
>JAGXIP010000294.1 GCA_024635585.1 Saccharicrinis sp.
AAAGGGACTTTTAAAAGCCAGAATAATTCCTGCCAAGAAGTTCTCGCCAATATCTTTTAAAGCAAAACCAATTACAAAGGTTAATAAACCAGCACCTGCAAGTAACTTATTAGTAAAGGAACTAAGCCCAAGTAAATATAGGGTAGCGAAAACAACTATTGACCTTAGAATAAATCCTACTATCTGTGAGGTAAAATTAGCCGTGATTTTATTAGGCGATTTCTTGGCTAAACGAAATTTTATTCTTCGCTGTGTAAATGTTGACAATAAAAAACCTACTATCAAAAACAATAGAATAAAAACAATGTTGATGTAATTCGCTTTGAAGTAGTGAATTACATCATTGTAGAATTGAATTGCATTTTCCATATATGATAATATTTAGTTTACGGTTGTCTTTCCATTGGCTACAACGTTGATGGTATGGCCATTAAGGGATTGCGGGCGATTACCTGTCAAGTTACACAAATGTTGAAGCGGACTACAACCCTTGAATAACTTACTGTTCCGGCAATATTTTATACCTCGTGTGTGTGCCCTGCACGAGATGCAGCGCACACTTGTTGTACGCTCTGGAAAGAGATCAAAAATACAAATTTTCTTTTCAGAGTATCTATCAAGTGTGAATAATTTCCAGTGGGTGCAAGACCATTATTAAACGAGGATAAGCAAGCACATCATTAGGATAGGGTTAATTCTTTTTTGAAATATTTCCGTATTAGTGAAAGTAATTTATCTTTCACAATTGGTTTTGCAATATAGTCATTGCATCCCGATTCTATTGATTTTTCCCTGTCTCCCGATAGACCATAAACAGTTTGTGCAATAATAATAACCTCTTTGTTAAACTTACGGATTTGCTTTGTGGCTGCGTATCCACCCATGTCGGGCATGCGAATATCCATCAGTATCAAATCAATGTCCGGATTGTTTCGGCATACTTCAATGGCCTCAACTCCTGTCCTTGCTTTTAAAACATCATAGCCAAAGCTTCTGATGATAATGCCAATCAACATTTCCGATACTTCATCATCTTCAGCAATTAGAATTTTTAGTTTTCTAACATCGTTGATTTTCTCTGAAGGAGCAGGTTGGCGGTTAATGGTTTCCGTAGTTAGTTGGGTACTATTTGGCAAGGTAAAATAAAATGTAGAGCCTTTGCCTTCGTCGCTTTCAACCCATATTTTACCGCCAAGCATTTCCACATAAGCTCTCGAAATGGCTAATCCCAGGCCAGCACCCTGCCTTGCCATTTTATCAACGATATTAGCTTGAATAAAACGCTCAAAAATGGCTTCATGCTTTTCTTTTGGAATTCCTATTCCGGTGTCTGTAACATAAAATTCAAACACCTTATCTTTATTATTAAACCCAAATTCTATCGTTCCAGTATCGGTATATTTGATGGCATTTTTAACCAGATTGGTTAGAATTCCATACAACTTTTCAATATCTGTTTTAATAATTACTTCTTTTTCAGGCAATGCACAATTAAAGGATAGATTGAGTTTTTTATTATCAGCATCAAATTTTAAAGAATCGTAAACAAATTGCAACTGATTATTTATATTAGTTTCTGAAAGATGGATGTCAATTATACCGGATTCTATTTTGGAAATATCAACAATATCCTTGATGATGTTAAGCATGCGAGCCCCACTTTTTTCTATTAATTTAATGTATTCATGCTGCACATCGCCTGTTAAACCAGGCTCTTTCAGTAAACTGGCAAAACCAAGTATGCCATTCATCGGTGTTCTTATTTCATGACTCATATTAGAAAGGAAAGCTGATTTCAGGCGATCGCTTTCTTCGGCTTTTTCTTTGGCCTTAATAATAGCATTTTCAAGCGCTTTTTGTTCTGTAATGTCTTTAAAAACACAATAAGTTTGTTTGAATTTTCCTTCGGGAGTATATCCAATACAGCCTTCAAACGAGACATAAATATAGGTGTTATCTTTTCTTCTCAATCTAAACTGAACGTCAGAAATGCAGCCGAGTTTCTTAAAAGCCGGGAAGTTAATTCTGAAATGTTCAACGTAATCGGGATGCAAAAAATCGCCATACCATTTTCCAATCACTTCATCTCTTTTATAGCCAAGCGTTCTTAACCACATTGGGTTAATATCAAGAAAGCACCCATTTTCATCCAGCGATTGAAATGATAGAGGTGCGTTATTGTAAAAGGAGTAATTTTTTTCCTTACTTTCAAGTAACTTTTCATTCGCTTTATAAAGCTCTTGTTCCCTTCTTTTCAATTCAGTTACATCCTGATGTGCCCCCAACATTCGAATGGGTTTTCCATCTTTATTGCGAATGGCTAACCCACGACAGCGAAAATATACAGTTGAACCGTCTTTATGTGTGTATCTTACAACCTGATCATAAGGATGATTTGAGTCATTGCAGTGTTTGGTAAAGTTGTCATTTGCGACTTTCAAATCATCCTGGTTTATAATACTTTGCCATGCGGCAGATTTATGCGGCATTTCATCTGGATTATAGCCTAACACATTCCAAAATTTGGCATTCATCCATCCATTTTCAGGGTTTTCCAAGTCCAAATAACATAAACCGTCTAATGAACTTTCCTGAATAAAATCAAAAATGCTTTCATCAGACTGAATTAGCGCGTAAAGTTCCTTTTTTAGATACATGACTTTGGTTTTTTTTCTTCACGCCAAATATAACAGAAATAGTAAATCCAAAAAGCATAGGGTTTCAATATAGTTCAAGGTGTTCAAAATAGTTCAAATAGTTCAAAGTGTTCAAAGTGTTCAAGGTGTTCAAGCTGAGGTTTGATGCGTTAATTGATAGAGAGGAAGCCACACCTATATCGAATCAAGCCCCTCAGCCCTGTAAGGGCGAAATATGTCAGCGATGGGTGTAACCCATCGTGTAAAGGCCAGATATGATTTGTAAGCCTTGAAAGGGCGAGATAACAGTGGGATTTACAAGTGGAGCCGGAGACTCGTTTGTCAGTAGTTTTTCATTCGTTTATAACTAAACTTATCTTTTCCCACATTTCATCATGAAATGAAATTGGTACAAGTGAGCCACCAGGTGCTTCTCCCATTCTGATTACCACTATATTCTTACTTGGGACAATCTCAACAAATTGTCCATTTTTACCCATTCCTGCAAATAAATCATTTGGTGCATTTGCAGATAATGATGTATTAAATGAATTCGGAAGACCTGGAAAAATAATTGACTCTTTACCATTTAGCCACCATAAGTAACCGTAAGATGGATTTAAGCTCTGTGAAGTATTGACCATTTGATTGTAATATTCCTGGTCTGAAAGAATTACAGTGTTGTTCCATTTTCCTTTATTCAGTATAAATAGTCCAAACCGTGCCATATCTCTGGCGGTACTCCAATAAATATTATTGTAACCTTGTGAAATCCATTGACCGTTCATTCCTATGATCGACTCAACTTTTTGGTTCGTATATTCATTATAATCCATACCTGTTGCATTCTCAACCACTTTTTCAAGTAGTGTATAAGGTGAATTGTGATAAAACCATTGTTGCCCGGCATCTGATTTATAGGTAAGGCAAGAAGGAAGGGTGCAATCAGGATCAGATACATTGTATTCTAATCCCGTTGTCATAGTGAGCTGATTTTTCACCTTAATCAATTGTTCCTTTTCAGACATCAAGCTTGTCCAACCATTACTTAGATAGTCAGAAGTAGGGTTTTCAATGTTTAGAAATCCCTCTTGCTGAGCAATTCCAACTAATGTGGCTGTGAGAGTTTTGCCGGCCGAAGCCCAATACCATTGAGTGTTCTTGTTAAAAGGAGCAGTTCCGATAATGTTATTTCCAAAATATTCCTCAATGACAACTTTTCCTTCCTTTAAGACGATAAATGCTCTTGTGTTATTATTTTCCAGGTATGCCAATAACTCGTCTAATTCTGATGTGTTCCAACCTAATTCATTTGGTGAGGTGCTTTCCCAATCTTCAGAATTCAATGGTGGAAAATATAATGTTGCTTCTTCCGGAGGATTGTGAATGTTGTCATCTTTTTTGTCGCACGCAAATAGAAATAAAGCCAAAGCCAATATAATTGAATATTTCATGATCACTCTATTTTTCTTATACAATGTTGGGGCATCGTGCTTTATTCTATTTTACTATTCATTTTTTTTCCAATGCAGAAACCATTTCTCCCCTACAAAAATCAGTAGTAATAAAACAGCCGAAATGATTATAAGCAGCATATCACTCTGTGCTTTCATCCATATAAAAGCAGCTAAAACAATTACGTCAAGCACAATAGTGGTCAACAGTATCGCACCATTTGCCTTGATTTTTTTTCGTAAATGTTTAAAAACACCCCATTGGACAATAACATCCATAATCAGATAAAAGATGGCACCTAAAGAAGCTATCCTACTGAGATCAAAAAATATGGTTAAGGTAATAGCTATAACGATAGTATAGACCAACATATGCTGTTGAAGGTTACCCGGCATCCCGAAATGCTTATGGGGTATCAGTTTCATTTCGGTAAGCATAGCAGTCATCCTGGAAATGGCAAACACATTGGCTAAAACGCTTGATACGGTAGCAATTATAGCTATAACTACAATAAACCAGAGGCCATATATACCGAAAGCAGGCTTTGCAGCTTCCGCCAAAGAGTAATCCTTTGCCTCTATAATTTTGGGCACGGAAAGGTTGCCCGCAACAGCAAATGCAACCAGTAGATATATTACCGTACAGATAACAAGCGAAATCAGTATAGCCCTTCCTACGTTTTTATGAGGCTTTATAATTTCTTCACCACTATTGGTGATGGTAGTAAATCCTGCATACGCCAGAATAGAAAGGGCAAGGGCACCTAAATAACTTCCTATGGAATAGTCACCCGAAATTTCTGCAGGAATGACTTTGCCAAAAGAAAAGCCAGCGGCCCAAAGCCCTCCGATCGCAATAATGGCAATACCACCAACCTTGACAATAGCCATGATAAAAGAAACTTTATCGATGACCTTGTTTCCTGCAATATTGATTAAAAAAGTTAAGACCAGTAAAATCACACCCAGCATCGGTATCCAGAAATCGTTTTGACTTCCATCAAATAATTGCATGGTATAAGACCCGAATGTACGTGCTACCAAACTCTGATTAATCACCATTGCAAAAGCCATCAAGAGAGCCGCTACTGCCGTAACGATGCCTTTACCATA
The DNA here is from genome assembly GCA_024635585.1 of Saccharicrinis sp. Lineage (GTDB taxonomy): Bacteria > Bacteroidota > Bacteroidia > Bacteroidales > Marinilabiliaceae > Saccharicrinis. The sequence goes on from JAGXIP010000294.1 coordinate 5,204, forward strand.
AGCTTCCTTTAAGTACATGGCTATACCACCCGAGGAAGGATAAGCATTTGACATTTTTATATAAGCATATGCACTAAATCCTGATATTAATGCCCCGACCAAAAAGGCAATTGGAAACAATGACCCTGATAATTCAGCCACCTGACCCAGAAGGGCAAAAATGGCTGCACCAATCATAACACCGATACCGAGAGCAACCGCGCCTTTAAGCGTTAAACTATTTTTTTTGTAGTTGTCCATTTATCTATTCCATTTAATACTTCAAATAATGGCATTATCTGTCCCATTCAACGTTAACAAATTATGACCGAGAATCGTTCTCAATCCATTTATGGATAATAGTCCTCAGGGATTCAATTTTTAAAAAACAGATAACAAAATAAATCACCATCAGTCCAAACAAAATAAAAATTCCCTTATTTAAAATTGTCCATTGATACCATGCCAACGCATACAATATTGCACCATAAATCAGGAAGTTAAATTCTAGTGGTAAAAAGTCAAACCCGAATCTGATATGAGAAGTCATATTAACTCTGTTGCCAGAAAACCTGATTTTGAGGTAGCAAAACATTGGTAAGAAGATTTTCAAAGTCTTGTCATTAAGATTAAAACTGTAATTATAGAACTTTAATCTTGATGTGATTTTTTCAGTGAAGGTGTCATCTGAGAATGAGCCAAATAAGCCAATTTCCTTAACAGCGAAATCCCTGTACATGGTTTTAAGTCTCTCAGGCGAGTCAATATAATATTCTTATTGAGCATAGAGCAAATATACGATTTAAAAGATAGCTGATAGTATTAAAGTCTGTAAACCATTCATCCAGTGAATTGTCCAACTAGGAATTAGGCTATTAAATTTTCTGTTCAGCCAACCAAAATAAACAGAGATCACAAACACATAAATTCCAAAAACAATTTGATTTGTCAATTCATGCGCAAAAAAATAATGAATAAGACTGAAAAGAAAAGCTTGGATAATGTTCAAGCCCCAAAAGATTAAATTGTTACTCTTAAAAACTTCAAACAACAAAAAAGCTCTGAAAATAAATTCCTCACCAAAAGTCCTTATGCTGTTGAAAAAGAAGAAGCTAAGCAAAAGCAGTGTTAAAGAATCCTTATTGCTATTCTGCGCTTCATCAACCAAAGAATTCTTAAAGATCAGAAACAAAATGAGATTCGATAAAATAATTACAGGAATTTGGTAAAAATAAAAGGTTCTGTCTTTGAGTAGTTTTAATGAAAGTCCCAATTTTTTTTTGACGGAGAATTTAGTAAAACTTAAAATAAAAATAATAGTCGCAATTATGTAATAAATCTCAAGGCCTTTCTTGTTAGATGCCAAATATAGTACGTATGAGCTTACTACAAAAAAAATAAATATGTAATTCTTGAAATACTTGTTTAGGTGTCTTGAAATCACTTATTTAGATTTGATGTAGTGAAGTTCGGATTTTTGTCTTATCGGGTGCATGTTTTCGTAGCGAAAGTAATCGCTGTCCCGGCAATTATTTATACCTCGTGTTGTGCTTTCGTGCATACTTTTCATATTCTTTTTGCAATAGATTTCGGCTTATTCAGATTCTCATTTTTTCATATCAAGCTGTTTACACCGTCTTTTTGCATGAAGCACAACGTCCAACTTCCGGGTGATCTCTCTTACAATTGAATTGAACCTGTCGGGCTCTTCAAACAGAGGGCTGTGTGCAGAGTTCTCAAAGGTAAAGAATCCTTTATCAGGCGCTTTTAACTGAGTATAAAAATCGTGTGAAACGGAATACGGGGTTGTATTGTCATGCCTGCCATGGAATATATAGATGGGTACTTGTAAGCTATCGATCTTGTTAAAAAGATTGGCGTCTATTACTTCATTCCACATATGCTGAAGCGAGAACATACTGCTACGCATGAAATTCATTTTATCACTCATTGTGTATTCTCTGGTTTCCAGCACCAATTTTATAATTGGCCACATGCCTCTATTATCATGGGTTACTCCACCGCCATATTTGTTTACATATCTTCTTTCCTTCATCAGGTAATCAATCCATGCCTCACCGCCTGCAGCAGAATCAGGGAAGTGCATTCTGGCAAGTACTTCCGCCGCTTTGGTGTCGTTATGTGCTTTTGCCTGTTCCTTCACCCAATTCAGTGATATTTGCTCTCCCTTGTACTGATATGCTGCCTGCCCAATTCCAAAAAAGGCGTTATAAAGCTCAGGGTGTTCATTAACAGTTAGTATAGCCAGTAGCGACCCCCACGAATGGCCCATTATAAATATCTTTTTCCGGTTGAATCTTTTTGACAGATATACACTCAGTTCTCTGGTGTCAGCTATAAACTGGGCAATATTCATACTTTCAACCGGAGTGTCTTTTGTATACGACTTGCCTGCCCCGCGCTGCTCCCAATACACCATAATAAAATCATCTTCAATAGCGGGGTTGAAATGTCTCATAAAGGCAATTTCCGGATTTCCCGGACCACCATGCAAAAAAAGCATCACCGGTTTGGTTGTATCGGCACCCCTTATAATGATATACTGTTCCTCACCACCCAGGGCAATCTTCTCAATAACCGAAATGCTGCCCTCCCTTACGTTCCCATTTATGGCCTTAATAGGTTCGGGTTTCCCCGGACTGATAAGCCATAGGGCGATGAAAAGTCCTGTAAATATTACCAATATACCCCCTGTTATCCACAGGCCTGCTTTGATAATCCTTTTGCTGCTAAATGTTGCCGGCATTATTTATAGTATATAGTTTTCAAAATGTTCTTCGTTATCTGTTCAACTTCACTTTCTACCCTGGGATCAAACATTGATAGTCACACTGTCTATCAATTTTTGATTTGTTAGTGCAAGAATTGAGTCAGTGTATTCTTCCCTGTTGTTGTTTGCAACTATATGAGCAAATGAATTAAAAATAGTAAGTGTGTCTATTTCCTTTTTATCCTTTTTAAAGTTCGCAGAATATTTTGCCGGTATAAAGCTTAACATAAAGAAGGTTGATAAGCCAAATAAATAGATCGCGTATTTAATTTTCCTAAAAGCCATATGGTATCTGGTGTTGAATTTATTTGAGCTTCTTATTTTTATTCTTATCAAGTTGTTTTGCATTAATTCCAGTGACAACTCTCTTGCCAGTCTTTTCCTCTATCTCACGTCTGGTATTTCCGGCAATTGTTCCACCCTGGTTAGCAATTATCTTATTCTCTTCAAATGTTTCAGGATTTTTCTCCTTAGAAATTTCTGTTGTAGTAGCTTCTGCAAGCATATTAAGAACTAATTCCAGATTTGTCATATGGTCGCGAAGATTTTCCTTCTTCAATTTTTTGAGATTCTTGTATTGCTTTGTAGTATAGCCACTCCAAGCTTTTGTTATCTCATCAGTTAAAATAGCGAATTCTTGTCCTTTTTTGACTCCTCGGTTTTCCCACTCGTCAGTCAATTCTTTACGGACTTCAATACTTTTTAAACGCTGGTTTATCCATTCCTTACTATATCCTTTTCGTAAGTACGTTTCCATTAACCTTTCTATACCTAGTTCCGGATCTTCGATTTCATCTATCCGCTCACGACCAACTTGTGCTAACCACATTTTAAAAGGTTCGGCTTTAGGGGATGGAATACTTTGGATCAATCTGAAAAGCTGCTCGGTATCAGCAACATCAGTCAATCGCATTTTTCCATCATTAGCTTGCATTTTCAAAGCGTGACATTTTGTCACGGTTTCGTTACCTTCTTCTATTAACCTTTGTTTTAATTTCCTCCAATATGCTTGGGGGTTTACACTTTCAGATAATACACCCACAACATCAACGATTGAGAAATACCATTTTTCCTCTATATTGTCCCAGTGAGTGCGAATTTGCTTATCATTGAATAATTTTATAGCGGTTTCTTTATTCATCTATAATCAATTAAAAATTTATATTCACAAATATACAATTATCACGGGTACCTTGGCAACTGCTAATCACGGATATTCTTTATACTTGCTTCCGTGTGGATAAAAATATTTACCGCCAAAATAATTTATGCCAACTTTTTTAGGTATAACCTTCAATGCTTGGTCAATCTGGTTGACTTCAATTGTATCATATGGTACTGAAAGTTCAAAGGATACAGAGTCTACCTTATTGTAGATAGTTTTATGTCTATCGTGCGTCTTAAGGTAATTCTTCAACAATTGCAATTTCTTCCTCTGTTAACTCGTAAAGCTTGTACACCATCTGGTCTATCTCTTTGTCGGTGGTGGTTATTTTGGCTTTAATATCGAGGGCTTTGGCGGCTTCCTGCATGAAATAATCTTCCCACTCTGATTCTTGTGAAAGACTGAGTTTTATTTTCTTTTTGCCCAATTCGGCAATGAATTCTTTAAATGAAAGTTTATACCAATCCTGAAGCTTATTGGGTAAATCTTCAAGATTGAACTTCCGTTGGATGGTACGCTGGAATTTTTGGGAAAGGTCTTGAAGGTCTTTATTATTAGAAAGAATGTTGTCAACTTTAGAAATAATTAAGCTTTTAACATCAATTAATGGCTCAGGAATTGGAATTTGCTCAAAATATTGGGGCTTTACTTCAATATATCCACCGCTTCGAATAACGCAAATGCTTTTTAAGAAATGCCATATCATTTTTGAATTCAAAATACCTAGTAAATACTTGCCTTCAAAGACAGGATTATCCAAATGAAAAAGAGAAAGCATGACTGCAGGTGCATTTATATAAACTCCTCGCTCGTCTAAGGAAAACTTATTTGTATTCTGTAAATTAGGAAAAACAATTTTAGGTTGTTCAAACAGATGATAATAGGAACAATTTCTTAACTCCCACCAATAATCTCCTTTATCATATCGCAGCACTGCTTTTTCCTTGTATGGTAAAAGATGTTGAATTAGTTCTGGAGCAATTCCACTTAGTTTTTCAAGAGCATCAATTTCTTCAAGATTGCCAAATTTGGCTTTTGTATATTTGCTTTTGAATAAAATCAAAGATTGATTGGGTTCATAATTTGTCCATTTATTCAATTCCCAACCTTCATAAACTGGCTTTACAAATTCACCACTATCTTTTTTGGATATAATAAATGCTTCATTCAAACCAGTGATAATACCTCTATAAGCTTTCCCATATCTTTTAGTTATAACCGGATGAATTAAAAGCTTGGATGTTAAATTAGAGGATTGGTTGTCTGGAAATGACCAATTATCTTTAGAAAGAATAGTCTGTTCAACAATTTTTGGAATATAAAATTCAATTCCTTGCTCATTACCCTTTGCAATTTTTATATAATCAAACTGATTCTGTGATGCTGTTTGATTTTGAGCAATGTAAATAATAGGATATGTAGTAGCTCCTTCAAAGATTTGGACTTCAGTAAAGTCAATTAATTTTAGAATACTTGTATTTAGTTTTAACCACTCCCTAAGTTCAATTGCTGCCTTTGTTTTATTAAAAGTATTAGAAATAAAACCAAATATTCCTTGAGGTTTTAATACATTAAAGCCCAATTCATAGAAATAGGTAAATAAATCAGACGCAGGTTGAAAAGTTTTGTACACATTCTTAAAGTATTCTGAAAATTGGGATATCAATTCAGCTCTTACATACGGCGGATTCCCAATCACCACATCAAAGCCGCCTTTTTCAAATACCTGGGGGAATTCCTTTTGCCAGTTAAATGCTTTATCGCCGGCAACGGCAGGATCATCAATAAGAGAGTTTCCGCATTTGATGTTGTTGTTTAAATCGTTCAGCTTACGGTTGGGCTGTGCAGTGCGCAACCATAGTGAAAGCTTGGCAATCTCCACGCTTTCCTCGTTAAGGTCAACGCCAAAGAGATTGTTTTCCAGTATGCTTTTTTCAATGTCACTCATGATAAGAGAAGCACCGTAAACCTTAGCCTGAAGCTCATCGATATACTTATGTTCGTTCATGAGAAAATCCAGTGCCTGATTAAGAAAGGCCCCCGATCCGCAAGCCGGGTCGCATATAGTAAGTTGCAATAGCCAATCCCGATAATCCTGGAGCTTATCAAGGAGGACTTTTTTGGTTTTTATGTTGCGCCTTTTGTCGGTAGTGAATTCTTCTTCCACCATCTGCAATTCGGCTTTCTTCTCGCTACAAAGCTTGCCAACCGTGTTTTCTACAATGTATTTAGTAATGTACTTGGGGGTATAAAAAACGCCGTCTTTTTTGCGCTTTGTTTTACTTTTATCAATCTCAACACCTTCCTGCCGGGCTTTGAGCTCATCGAGTTCGTTGAGCGAGTTTTCAAAGATGTGCCCGAGGATGTTAACGTCCACTTCACTTACAAAATCATATTCCGAAAGTTTAAGGGTATGCTTGTAAAGCAGTTCGTCATCTATCTTTACATTATCGAGTATTTCATCGGGTTTAAACAATCCTCCATTGTAGGCAAAAACATCATAACGTTTGCCTTTGTAGCCGGTATTGAGGTATTCGAAATACTTTTTAAAACGGTCGTAAAGCGGAATTTCCACATCACGATCTTTAAGGTCTTTCCAATCGTTCAAAATTAGTCTTACCGAATTAGGCGGCAACAATTGGCGATCTTCGGCAAAAAGCAAAAACAGAAAGCGATCTAGGAGCTTCTGCGATTTCTTGAAAAGAGTAATATTGTCGAATTGTTTATTCAGTTCAGTGAGGTCATGAAACAAAGCGCGTTTGAACAGCGAATAATCGCAATACAACTGCTTGGTGATCTTGTCCTCCTGACTTAGCGACTCGGCTTTAATCCTTTTCGGAATATCTTTGCAGATAGATTCGAATGACAAACAGAGATAGAGTAAATCGAACTCAGCACGTGTAAGGGTAAAAAGATTAAATTCCTGATATTCAATAGCATTATCGATGTAAAAACGAAGCTTCTCGAAGTTGGAGATAATCACGTAAGTGCAATCGGCCTGGTTATTCTTATATCCGAAAGCCTGTGATTCAACCTTTCCCAAGTCAGTTGTATCAGTTCCCTTGAGTTCAATTACCGCCTTTACGTGTTCGTTGACGATGATTGCCCCGTCGGCTTTCTTAGCGTCTTTAATATTCCGGTATTCAGTGGTAAGATTGAAATGCGGGCTGGGGTGTTTAGTATATCCAAGCACATTAACAAAAAGATCAATCAGAAATTCGCCCTGATACTGTTCCTCTTTGCTACAGCGTATATTCTCCTGAATCTCCGGATTAGCAAAATGGCTCCTGAACAGGTTGTATTTTGACTCTATTAATTTAGCGTCGAGTTGTTGTAAATACTTCAGTTCAATGGTTTTCTGAAAAAGGCTCATCATTTTATTCTTAAGGATAATGCGACCACCAAATTAGTATATTTTGGGGAGAAAAGGGTAGGAGTAAGAAGTTTGGTGATGTGTTTTTGATGAACTGCCATCCGCCATATAGCCATTCGCAAGTTAACGATATTGATATTGTTATTTAAGGTCGTCAATCTTGTATTCGTCTATAAATTTTTGATAGTGTCCTTTTATCTCTTCTATTGTTGTTTTGTCGTCATACCTGTTTTTGTATACCCAGCTATACAATTTGTCATTAAGAACAAGTTGCAATTCTGTTTTGTCATTTCCATCTTTTACAGAAATATATGGTGATAGCATTTTAGGATATTGCAAATTCAAAAAATAATCAAATCTATAGTGATAAACATATGCTTCGTGAGCTTCCTCTGTAAGGCGAAGTTTGAAGTATTTTTCTATACAAGGAATTATGCATCTTGAAGAGTATATATTAGTGCTACTTATTAAAATTCTTTTTATTTCCGATTCTTCCACTGGACTTTTTTGTTCTTTCTTAGAAAAAATAACCTGCTTTACATTTGTCTCAATATCTTCAATTTTTTTAATAGAGGACATTATTTTGCTGAATTTATTTAAAATGAAAGTAGTATAATCATAAGAAGGAGAACCACCTCTTAAGCTAATAGAAAGCTCGTTGTTTTGAACCTGATAAACATCTCCAAAATGAGAATTGATTCTTGAGTCATATATTAATTTCAAGGTGTCAATTCTATTTAGTAAGCTCTTTATTGTGTGTTTTGAATCACCTATGTTGATTTCTAAGTTTTCCCATTGATTAAACTTCTTTACATCAAATTGAGTTAAGAAGTCATATTGTTCATGGTAGTAATTTAGAAACATACTTCCAAATATTTTTTCTTTTTCGCTTTCAAATACTTCATTAAATTTTTCTGTAATTACTTTGAACGAACTCGTAAAAAACTGTACGATTAACTCACCATGATAATCAGGTCTGATTTTATTCCTATTCAACTCTAAAACCTTTGAAGCCTTGTCTTTATGGATATTAATCTCAAAGTCTAAAAACATAGGTTCTAAATTATTCTCTGCTTTTTGATTTTTATAATATGTAATAGGACGCCATTTTCTTTCTTTGTGACCTGAATAAATATTGAACTCTAAGGAATTATCTTTTTCGAAGTATTTGAATTTGGTATTGTTGCTGTGGGTTTCTATTTCCTTTCCGTTCAAAAATAACTTTACAGGAATAAGGCATTTTGACGTAAAGTCAAAGATTTCATCAAAAACCTTTCCTAACTCTATATCAAGAGATTCGTGAGAAAAGGGGTCATAATTATGAGCAATTCTACTTGCATTCTTCTGTTCACCTTTTATTGTCCATCTGTCTGGAATTGCCTTTGTTTTATGATCAAATGAAAGTTTTGTTCCTGGTTTTTTTTTGTGGTTTGTTTTAATCTTTTGAACCAAAATTCCACCATCTTTAACTGAGTTAGGACCATTAAGCTCTATGATCTGAAATTCTTCGGTGAAGAAACTTTTAGTTTCCAGTTTTACTTGTTCTGTTAGCATAAAAATGCTTTGAAACCCGATTCCAAATATTCCTGAAGGACGCAGCCACAATGGCATTTCATCAATAAGGTTAATTCTTTTCCTATTTTTAGATGAACTTCCTGTGTTTATTAAAAACCCTAAATCATAAGTTGATAGTCCTGTACCTTTATCTGTTATATTAAACTCCCAGATTTTGTCTAGACCTACCACGTTCTTTTCGTTTATATTAATGAGGATTGGAAAATCATTTTTAACACGAATGAAATCCTGAGAATTTGGATTAGTTAAATCAAAATCTGTTTCGTCCTTATATTCTAACCATAATCTTATCAACGTAGCATCAACAGCATTTTGTAAAACTTCTCTAATGCATTGGAAAGCTCCTTCATATATTCCAGCACCTCGCAACAATTCCATTGCTTTATCAGTATCAACAGAAAACTTTGGTTTTTTTTTACCGTCAATATATTCGTAGTTTGATAGTTCTACTGTTACACTACCAATTGTCGGTAAATATCCGAAATCTTTGAAAGGAACAATATTGTTCCAGTTAACCATTTGCTGACTAATTTCAGAGTTTAAATAATTAAACCAATGCTGCGTTACATTGGCTGTGTCATAGTCAGAACATTTTGCTCTAACATCTATTATTTCATTATCTATTCTGAAAGATTCAATGGATAGGTGCTTTGCCTTGTGATTTAGAGTGTCAATCGGAATTTTACTCAAGGTTCTTAGCATTACTTCTGAAAACCGATTGTTGTCTAAGTCTAATAGATCGCCAGTTCTTAAAAGGCATGAAATAAACCTAGGGTGTGAATTTTCAATATCAATACCTACTTCACTATATGGCAGTTTCATTACATCTTCAAAAGTTTTTGTATGGCATGAACAAATGTCTGCAAGAATTTTAAATATTCTTTGAGGGATTACCCCTCTTGGGGAAGATAGTTTTAATTCTCCGTTAGGATTTGTGATTATTTCCTTAGACCTATCAGAGTGTATTCTTCTGAAAAATTCAGCTAAAATGTATTTGATACCGTCATGGTACTCTAAACTTAATTCATTTGAATTGTATTTTACTTTTCCGTCTTCAATTCTGAACTGTAACGCAAATTCATGTAGTCCATTCTTTTTGTCCTGCTGAATTTCCTTGAAGAAATCAATAAATTCTTTTGATTTTAGAGCTTCAATAAGTTTATCACTTGAAACAACCATTCCAATGTCGTGACAATAGCTTGCTTCAAGAATTAACCAGATATCAATTGTAGAAAGTTTGTCTAACTTTTCTTTGCCTAATACCCTTACAATATTGTTGATTATAGTTATTGAATGTGATTCGTCATGAAGACTGTAGTGAGGAAATAAAGTAGAAACTGCATTTAAGGCTACGGGGATTACTTTTTTGTCATAATTCCATTGTGCAAACAAAATTTCGCTTTGTGTTCCTTGTGTCTTTTCGTAAAGTAATTTCTCAAGAAGTTTTATCATTTTTTATTACTATTTAGTTTGCAAATAATTTCCAAGGGGTGTAAGTCCTTTATACGCAGAAGTAATGACCCGAAGTATTAGCAAGTGGCAAGCTGGCTGCCGGCGACGACAGCAGTGAAGGAAGCTATACTGTATGTACTGGTGATCAAAAACGGAATATGATGCTAGGCATAGACCTCCGAGGAGCCGTCTACTCATGCCTGCTGCCTTTTTTATTTTCGATTGTTTTTGAAATCACTTTATCCAAATTCCAAGGTCAACCGAAATCCCTGTTTTGCGTCTTAAATTTGCAGTTGCCACCGCAATACCAACACTAGTCAATGTCATACTCTTCAATGGTGAATTATCCCACACGTCAAAAAGTATATTCATGAAGTCACCTTGTTGTTTAATCAGTTCTTTTGTTTCTTCAACATTCATCTGATGATTGTTCATTAGTGGTTTTAGTTTTTTAATGTCCACCTCTTCAACACCTTTTTCTTTTGCAATTTGTTCAAAGGAATCCTCATCAATAGCTGCTAATTGAAATTTAGCATTGTCTTGAAGGCATTGAATAACGATTGAAGGGTATTTGTCCATAGGAATACCTGTTGCCTCAAATTGTTCTTTTGAAAATCCCTTACAGAAAATCCCTTTATATGTTTTAAGCATACTGTCTTCAATATTGCTTGAACCCAAACTAATTGAACCACAACCTGCAAATTCAAGATGTTGGTATAAAGAATTTTCTTTTGAGAGTAGTGATGTAAAAGGAGCAATGTATTTTTCAAGATATTTTTTCAATAGTGGAATACTTCCAACTTGACTATTTCTGGAATATTTTAGAATAAAGATTATAGTCAAAGTGTCAAGTTGACTTAAGGTTAATTTGGGGACAATTGATAGGCTTTCATCTAAGACTATTTGCTTTAAGTTCCTTTCTTCTTGTGCTGCTCTGTCAACGAGAATATCAACTAACATATCAGATAAGTCTTTATCACCAGTTTTGGCGTATTCCTTTTGAGCTGTAAATATTGCATACTGCATTCCTGGACTTTCCATAGAGTTTATTGCCTCAGGGTTTCTCTCTTTAACTTCTATCAAAAAATCATCAACAAGTTCTTCTGCTCGCTGTCTTGCTGTGTCGGCTGCTTTTGCTGATAGTTCTAAATAGTTAGATTTAAAAACGTCAACAGCAATATTTTTTGCGTCTTGATAAGTAATTCCTTGATTAATTACAATCGTTTGACCTTGAAGGTTAGTTGAGTTTTCGCCTCCTTCTTGTTTAGTAATTTTGTCGTTTATCATTTCTGTTATTAATATTGATGTCACCTTTCGATTGATAATTAATTGAACCTTTCCCGCCTCTTTGCTTCATAATAGTTTTGTTGCTTTTGACGCCTTTACCTGCTAATAATTGAGTAATTAAAGTTGCAATAAGTCCGATACACGTGACTAGTGCTTCCCAATCGGGTTTTGTCCATAACCAAATTAGAGAGCCTAAAATTCCGGCGAAATTTAAAATAATAAGTATAGTCCGTGTCGTCATTTTTTATGTTGATCTTTCGTTAACGTTCCAGCTAACTAGTTTATAAATATTGGCTTGTGCGACTTGGCAATGTGTGTGGCTATTGAGAGTTGAAGTCACTAGTTATCTTATTTCGATTATTTCGACTTCACTATTTGTGTCACCTACTTTTACTCTGTCACCAATTAACTTTTCTATTATTGATGCACCTAATGGTTTCATGAAATTCACTATTTGTACTCCATTAATAAATTCAACACCATTAGTGGTATAGTCTACCAATTTCACTTGCATTTCCTTGTCATTACTCAAAAATCTAATTTTAACCGTGCTATTAAGTCCGACCCTGCTATCAAAAAGAGAATTTGGGATGTATACTTCTCTTTGTTGATTCAGTGTTTCGTCCATTCTACTATACCGCTTTATTATTGACCATTCAGATCCGTAATAATTATTGTCTAGGGGTTTTCCATTCGCAGTAAAACTTTGAAAGACCAAACGACTTATGTCATGGTAGATATCTATAGGAAGGAGATTGTATTCAATTCTTTCAAATTCATTATAGATAACTTTATAGCCTTGCAAATGAAGTTGCTCTCGTGTCGAAATATTTTCTGATAGGTGCGCTTTAAATTTTCTACGTCCACTTTCATTGAAGAAAATTCCAATAATTTTTTCAGATTCAACAGCTTCAATATATATCAATTCTCCATCCTTATTCAATCCATTCATGTATTCTTTTCCAATTCTCCTTGAAAGAAGAATATGGATATGGACTTTATTGACATGACCTGATTTGTAGCATTGTATAAGGAAACCTTTTGTATGATTTGCTCGAATTGGAATATTATAGTCTGCTTCAAGAGGTTCATCATCTGTCATTACGTATGTACCTGATTGATATAAGTTGAAATACCTAAGAACTTTATTTGGAGTCTTTTCAAAATGTTTTATTGAAGGTCCATCATCGGTATCAATTTTTAAGGATATATTTTGTGGCTCAACTAAATCTGTTGTCCTTTTTTCAGTTTCTTCCTTAATGTTGAATTCGTGAAAATCAAAGTCGGTGATTAAATCTGCTTCCTTCTTCTCACCTACAGGAATCATATTCCAAAGTGGGCCTAATGCTTTTTCTCTGTTGGTGTAATACTCATAACCTCGGATCCTGAAGAACTGCCACCCGCATCTTTCAAGTACTTTTTGACGCATTATGTCATTTTGGTGCTGTTCTGGCCCATGCCATTTATCTCCATCACATTCTATGGCAATTTTAGTTCCGTCTGGTAGTAACATAACCATATCGATTATGTATCGACCTTTTGCAACTTCATAAGCTGGTATGACGCTTAGTTGTCTGCTGACAATGTCGTTGTAAACATCCACTTCAAACCAACTTTCAAATGGTTCGGGTTGTGTTCCTATGCGTCTTTCAATTTTCGTGTTAAGAATTGGTTGGTACGAGTTGTAATTTTTGAAATGGTCTAAGAGTTTGTACCTTAAATCATTATTATTACTTAAATCATCCAACTGAACCGAATGGAACAACCAAATCTGTTCTTTAGCACGACTTACTGCAACATTAAATCGCCTTTCGTCCTCTGGTTTTACCAGTGCCGACCTATTGTGATTGTGTGCAGTAACTAAGCTCAAAAAGATTATGTCTCTTTCGTCACCTTGGAAAGACGAAGAGTTCCCACAGACAATTTTACGCTTGTGAAATTCCTTTTCTCCAATTCTTTTCAAAAGAAGGTTTTCAATCAAACTTGCTTGTTGATTTCCTTGGAGTGTTATAATTCCGATTGTCTTGCCATCATACTTTTCGTCTTCAACTAATTTTCCAATGTTTTCAACAATTTGATTTGCTTCTGGCTCATTAATTATTCTTGCTCCCACACCTTCTGTGTAACCGTCTGAGCAGAAAACTGCAACCAAAGGTTCAAGCCGATTTTCTGAATACTGTTTAAGTGGGTAAAGCCCTTTCCCATCAGGAGCATAAAAATGCCGATTTGAAAATTCAATTATTTCGGGCATACACCTGAAATGTTCTCGCAGGACAGTAACTCCATCACAGAAGAATTTAGCATGGTCAAAAAAGCTAAACTCTGTTCCGTAATAATCCGAAAATGGGATGCCATTCAGGTGACGCTTTATGTGGGGGGTCATTGTATTAGAATCAACGCCTACATATTCGGGAGAAGTCTGCTTGTCATCTCCAACAATTATTATATTTTTTGAAATATAGAGAAGGAATATTGCATCAGGACCTAGTTGACTCGCCTCATCAATAATGACATAATCGTACATTTCTTGTTTCGGCTGAATTGTTTCAGCAACCTTGTATAAAGGCATAATCCAACAAGGAACGGAATCTTTACAATGTTCCATTTCTTGTTGTGCAATTTTTCGGAACTTTATTGCTCTTTTACCTTTCCCTGTCTTTCCAATCTTCTTTACTGCCATTACCCACGCATCTAAGTGCTGTCTTAGAGAACGGTTTTGTTGAAGGCCTTCAACTACTCTATACCATGATTTTTTTGCTGCAAGTTTCGCGGTGAGTTTTCTTTCCTTCTTTTCTAAATCATTTAAGTTTTGAATTAGCTGATTCTCATAATTGATATCCATCAGCTTATTGAGTTCATATTGTGCGTTTCTGAAATAGATTGCCTGTTTCAAATTTTGCACATCTTCAACTGAAAAGGTAGCATCCTCTACAGAATGAATGGTAGATGGGAATTTAGAGTAAAGTTCTGAACGTAGATTTTTGAAATTCTGAAAAATTTCCCTTCCATAAAATAACTTATTGAGTTTGTTCAGTAACTCACTATATTTGTGATAGTCAATTTCTTCATAAGCTTCAATGATGGCCTCTCTGATAGAATGGAAGTTACCTTGATTAAGGTATGCTATGGACTGACTAACGATGTCTTTGTGCTCCGATATACTTTTACTTATCTTACTGTAGTCAGCTTTGAGAACTGAAGTCTTTAGATTTTCTTTATCAAAGAGTTTTATTTGTAAACTGCTGTGGGATTCAACAACGGATTTTAATGCTTTTACTTCGTCAATTAACTTGAAAAGGCGTTGAACCTCATCATAGATTTGTTTAAAGAATGAAAACTTCTTGTGTAGTAAATTTCCAATTGGCAATTCCTTTTTCCAAATCTCCGATAGCTCAATGAAGTCCTGTTGAAAAGCTATATCCTGCAATACAGTTTCATATTCTTCAATAGTATTACAAGGACTCCCACTGACACGAACTGATTCAATAAAATAAAGACGTTCTTTTATTTCTCGTGGAAGTAATGGCTTCTTAATTGAAAAAGTGAATCCAGTTAATGGATTCCCTTCATATAGGTAGTCAAGAAGTACTTGAGCATCTTTTTTGAGTTGTTTTAAACTTTTGCCGTTAGGATAAGAGACTTCCACATCCTTATCAATCTTTCGCAAATCATGCTTTTCGAGATTATCGAGTATCGCTTTTGTTTGATTTAGAATTTGTAACCATTCCTGACTTCTACCTTTCAAAATGGATTCTATAACAACAGAAGTGAAGTCAATCTGGAATTTATCTACTTCGTTGTAAAGATTTTTCAGGTCATTTAGCTGTTGAATAAGTTGCTCAAAATCTGAACATGAAATTACCAGGTTTGCGTCTTTTGGAAAAGAGCCATTAGTAAGTTTGTCATTAAGACTTGAGTATTCCTTTAATTGGAAAGAATTAAGTAATTTATTGGCGTCAGGGATTTCAAAATCAAATTCATCAGTCTCAATTTGCTTGTATTTTTCATTCAGCTGAATGAATTCCTTTAATTGAGAAAGCAACTCATCATTTTCGATATTGCTGAAATCGTCTTTGTACCATTCAAACAATGGGGCATCTCTTTCAAGATTCTCAGCAATTTCAGTTAGTGTTCCCTTGTAATTCTGATTAATTTCCTGCTTACGTGTTGCTTTCTCTTTGATCTGGACAAACCTATTTGAAGTTTCTGCAATTGATTCCTTTGTTTTCTTTAATTCATTTTCAAAATCTTCAATTTGTGATTTATAAAGAGATAGATTCGCTCTTGAAAGTTCATCATTTATTGAATTTACACTGGACTGTAAGTCTTGGATAGAAGATGAGTCCCCGCTCAAAAGGTTAACAGCCAAATCTTGAAATTCAGGTGGTAACTTATCTTTTAAGACTTCTAATGCTCTCTTCGTATAGGCCGTAATTAAAACCTTTTTTCCGTTTGCAAGTAGATGACAAATTAAATTGGCGATAGTATGGGACTTTCCTGTTCCTGGAGGGCCTTGAACAAGAACCTTATTGTTCCTTCTGGCTTTTTCAACTATCTCTAATTGTTCGGCATTGTGTTCTTTTGGAAAAAATATTGTCTCAATTTGTGGGTAGGCTGAGCCATCGGATGGTGTTGTGGCAGATTCAGTATTTGGATGTATACCTATTAGGTCATTAATTGGACGGATTTCAAGGTCATCACCACTATTCTCAATATTCTCCAAAATCTTTTCATATAGAGCAGTATAACTTCGAGTATTCCTTTTTCTTAGTAACAGCGCAGGAGAAAATGTTATAGTCGGGTTTGAAGGCGTTCTGTAGGGTTTTTCAAATAAATGAAAATACCTACCATCAGGAGAAACCCTTTCAGCGAACATTTGCAAAGCATCTTCTATGTTGCTAAAGATAGTCTCAATGTTTTTTTCTTTAATGTAGTTCTCTACTGACTTTTCCGCATCAATGATGTTTTGCGAATCAAATTGGTCAAATAAGTCGAGGATTGAATCTGTTTCAATTTGAGGAGCAGCTTCTAAGTTTGGTGAAACGAAAATATGTGAGTCCCTTGGAGAGTATTCGAAATTAATGTCGACTCTTTGGGTTAAAATATGTCTGAAAATATTAGGACTTTCATTATTCTCTTTGAAATTCAATAGTCCGACACCAACAACCAGCTCGTATTCTTCTCCAAATTGCTGTGTTTTGTTGAATATTCGAAAAAGCTGTTTATAGACAGCATTATGTTTGTCATACTTCGCATGTTCAATTCTGTATGCTTCAATATTTTCATTATATTCAATGAGATCATCAATCCATCTTGAGTCAATGTATTGCTGTAATTCTTTTTGAAGTTCTGGAAAATCTTCAATAGTTAGAACTTCACCATTTACTTCAAGAGTTTCCTTTAATTTAGGTTCATCTTCATCGTTTAATAATGTTGGCTTGTCAATCCATTTTTCCAAATTTTCTGTGAGCTTGGCAAATTCTGATTCCACAGGCTCTTTAGGCTTCTTTATTTTTAACCAATAGTCATTATCTTCATGGAAGTCAGGTCTTATAATGTTTTCAAAAAGCTCATTTTCAGGAATATCATTGAGCCAAACCTTTTCAGGATAATGTGTTTCTTGAGCATCAATGTCGCGTACAGGGTTACTTCTAAGTTTTGAGAACTCCTTCAAGTAATTAAATATCTGTAGGTATTTTTCCTTTTTCATTATTACTCATTTAATTCCAAATGGAAAATTCAAGCTCTTTTAATTTTGTATTTAGCTTTGCGTGTCTCTAACCAAATGTGCTTGAATGTGCATTTTGTGCATTTGATTTTTTAGCATATGAGTTTTATTCATCGTTCCCACAAATGTATAAAGAAAGATTTAATGTAAAAAATTGTTGGTGAAGATTTTTTGAGTATATCCACTGCTTCATTTTTTAAGATAATTGTTACACATCTTAATCCCGAAATTTAGGGACTATATACGAGACACTTACGTAAAGTAGTGTGAGAGGCACACTCCGTCAGCTAACTACTGGCAGAGACGTCTTCTAAATTATGTGGTCGGATTTCTTTCATCTCCGTTTACTTGCTGATTGTTGTTTCTGTCCGTCAATCACAATAATTTCAGGAACTCTTTCTCCTTTTTGCTTGCTTTTGTCGGCTAACTTTCTCAAAGTATCAATATTTTTATGTGTTCGCTGTGTTTGAATAATTAAATAAATGCTGGTATCAGTTTTCTCTGCTTTATTGTAGGCTGGTAGTTGACTTTGAAATCCTTTAAGTAAACTCGTATTTGTAGAATATTTCAGTTCAACATTGACTTTTGCTTGAAACCCCTTAGATAATTTAAAGTCTAGTGAACCTACACCTGCATTTGTTTCTCTGCTTAGGTCAAGGTTATTTGCTATACAATAAACTTCGGCTATTCCAAAAAACAATAACTGAGGTGCTCTTTCCGGTTTGAGCTTGCCTGTGTTGTCATACAAATACTCAAACCATCCGTTATTTTCTATAAGAGTTGTAAACTGCTCACAAATTTGATTTACAATTTCTAAAATATTGTCTGCGGTTACAGGTTTGAATTTGTTTAAATTTAAAGGATACCTTTCAGGTGCTTTTTCAGAAAGTTCAGCCCAAATCAGTTCACCTAGCGGGTCATTTTGAAAATCATAGTTGGTACGAGGTTTAGATTTATATTGAGCTATTAAGTCCTTTAAGAGGTCAGGTTCTTCTAATACCAATCTTTTGAGTTCTCTCTTACTTACTCTTGTCGCAGACTTCCAACTATTGCCAATTATTTTATTAACCTTGATTCTAAGATCGTCATTATATTTGCAAACTCTGTCAATATCCTCCCAATCAGTTGCTATTGGCAAATTGTTTAGTAATGATTTTGGTACGAGAATTATTTCCTTCCCTGTTTGTGGGTCAAATGGAAGTTCATAATCTGTTTTCTTTATTGTAAATTGCTTTATTGGAGCTTGAAGTTCTTTAGCTACTCTGCTTGAATATAATGCAAAGGAGTCAAAAAGTAAATTTACAGTCATATCACTAATTCTATCCGCACCAACTCCTTTTTGAAACATTCCAACCAATTCAAAAATAACAGGGTCAATAATACCTGCTTCGACTATTTGTGAAACAGTTGTCAAAATTTTTTCAGCTAAAATTGGTCCTATCGCATTCCCAACCGTTCCACCTTTTGAATATCCTAAAGCAGTATTGCCAATTTCTTTAAATTGGAGTCTCTTGTGAGCTTCCTTCCAAAGAACATCACCTTCTTTTGTACTGCCTTTTATTAGTGCTAGTACATCAGAAAAGTATTTGTCAAAAGTCTTCTTTGATTCTTTGAACTCTTTGATTTTACAAACTTCTAATAAACTGGGGTCAACATGCAACCTGCTATCAATGTCAATGAAACCGTCGAAAGCACCTTTACTGTTAAGGTCTTTGCTTGCTACATTCAATATAGTGGTGATTTTTCTTGGCATTGTCAGTTTGCTTTGGGTTGTCTTTTAAGTATGACCTTCCCATACAATACTACCTCAAACAGCTGTACATGTATAGAACTATTTCATACATTAATTCAAGTAAAATTATAAAAAATAGTAACGCATCAAAGTTTTTTAAACCAGCATGACGTTTAATTATGGCGAATTCGCTATAATTAAAAACAGGATTATAAACTAATTCCCAAATTAAAGATATTCAATATTAGTTATATAATTGTCGGTAATGAAAAAAGCATAATACTAATGTTATGGAATTGCGAAATGGGAATCCGTAGTTGATTATATATAAATATATTTATTTGCCTTAATACAATATTTATAATATAAGTCAGTATGCTCCCATTTCATTCCCTGAATAGGAGCATTTCCATAAGGCTGCATACCTGCTGATTGTAAAAATATATTTCTATTTATCAATTCCACAGCATCTTTATAGAGATGATGAAATACTTTATTATCTCCTTCACCTACCAATAAAAAAATACAATCTTCATCTACTGGGATACTTTCGTACAATTCTACAAATGAAAGAATTGTACTGTCGCTTATCTCTGAAAATGAACGCATTGCAGGAATTATAATTTCACTATTATTCCAAAAATCTTTATAAATCAAAGCTAAAACTGTTAATCCAATTTTTGAATGCGTTTTTCTCACAGTTTCAAGAACGGAGTAGAAACAATTTGAGTAGTTCTCGTCATTTTGAATTTTAGAAATCAAATCTTCATCTATTTGAGCATTTTTGCAAAAATTACTAAACCTTGCAACTAAATAATTATTGTAAAATTTTTGAGCAAATTTTCCAATAATTCCAATACCTGGAATTCCAATATCCTTTGTTGTATCAGCAATCTCATTAGCAAGTTGTACTGCTTCCATGCCCCATTCAATTTTTTTATTTTCCATTGTATAGTTACTTTTAATTACATGGTATTCTTTTCGTATTTATATTTTGCAATTTAAGCATAATATGTAAATTGGCCTAAAGTTTTTCGCCAATTTTTATTCGTGTACAGTGTAAACCCCTTGAATAGTTTAAATCCCGCACATCCGGGAAACAACCATTGAACGCAAACCTTTGAACCACTTTTGAACAACCTTTGAACCCCTCGATAAAAACTCGGGGGAGTCCGCGAAGCTTTGAACCAACTTTTTCGCCGCCGACCCCCCCAGCTGCCCCTTTGAACTCCTTCGAACTACTTCTTTTTAAAATCAAAAAAAAATCTAAAAAAACATTGATTGATAAACAGCCATGCCGCCACAAATTTTTTAATTTGTGTCAAGTGATAAGTATATTTCTCTTTATCTTTTTATTTATTTTTTTTAAAATCTTTTTCTCAATCTTTTTCTCCATCTTTTTTATAATCTTCTATTGATCTTTTTGAAAATCTTATTTAAGGTGCGGTAAATTTTTAGGTCATGCATTACTTATGCAGCATTAATAGCGATCATTTGGTCTGGAAAGAGCTTTGGAAGTTTTCTCAAGTAGATGCGTCTGTTGAACTGCCTGATTTTTTGCATCCTTCTTTTTAGCCTGAAGTGTTAAGATTTGATTTTTTTTCTTTGATTTTTCAGCTGCAAAAGCAAGTTCCCTGTGGGTCATGTTTTTGTCAACAGCTATGTACAGTCCCCGAGTGTGGTTGGAATAGGTTACTACATACCAGGTAAGTTCAAGCAATGTTTTTATTTTGTCGAAATGATAGCGATTAATAAACATGTCGAAATATTCCCGGTTAGCAGTATCCATAGTTGAATCAACATCCTTGATATTCCTGAAACCAAACATACGGCATGTTATCAGTTTCCTGTTTGTTTTGCAATATTTTTTTCGTCCCAGTATTGACCGCATTGCAATAAACATGGTAAGCTGGGCTATTTCCAGAACAGTCTTTTCATTATTCCTGAAATCAAAAACATGGTCGCTATTTATCATAACATAGGGTTCTTTTTCAGGAATTAATTTTTCAATTTGTTTTGCAGCAAGTAAGCATGCTTCCATATTACCATCAATCTTGAAATGCCGATAAGACTTATTTATTTTATAGTATTCGAACGCCTGGAGTTGAAACTCTTTGTCAATCTTAAATATTTCAAGTATTTCATAAATTTCGCCGTCCGGGTTGAATCCATTAATATCGAAGCAGCTACATTCTTCATCCAGACTTATTACTTCTTTCTTGATGTAATCATTAAGTTTCTTTTTCAATATGGCAGGTAATCCACCTCTATAAAACCCCCAAACAACTTGCTTTGCTACCTCAGTTTCATCGTATTCAAAGCTTTTAGAATAGTTATACAAACCGTATTTCAAGATTTGATTTAGGGTTTTCTTTTTGTCAATAAACAAGTCACGTAGCAGAAAGAGAGGGAACTGGAAGTATTGGAATTCATTTTCCATTTTATCAGAGAATTAATATGTGTGTAGGATTGAGTAATTATCAGTAGATTATCAGGGGCAATTTTAAGATTCCGATTATTTTCTTAGTAATTAAGTAGCAGTGATTTAGATTCAGAAAGTTATAATTTGGGTATCTCAACCTTACTCAATGAGGTGTTTTTTACAAAGTTATAAACTTTTGATTAGTGCATAACACCTGTTACTACTAAGTTTCAGCATATTTATCATTTTTTTTTAATCATAATTAGATTAATCCTTTGAAAAGTAATTTATTGTCCTTACATTTACTCACATTATTGTAGAATATAGCAAATATATACGCCGAGTATACCTTATATATACCCTATGGGTAAAGATTACGTAAATACGAAGTAAACACGAGGTATACATAGGGTAAACAAGAAGAAAATCAATCCTTAACTAATAACACCAACAAAATGGCCATTCAAGACTCTGACGGAATTCATAACTCTTTAGGGAGTGTAGTATACTACATGAGAAAAGGGAAGAAATGCATGCGGCTAAAACCTGCTAATTTCAATGACGCAAAAACACCAAACCAGCTAAAACACAGGGCAAAGATGAAACTCGCGGGAGAATTCACATCCTCATGCAAACATTTCCTGACTATTGGCTTCCAGGATGCTCCGGTTTCAATGGATAATCCATCAAACGAAGCCCGTTCTTACATAATAAAAAACTGCTTCGATACTTCAGGCGACATGCCGGTAATGGAATTTTCAAAGGTGCCAATCTCACGTGGATATATCCAGCGACCCGAGATGGCATCAATAAAAGTTGAAGGACAAAATGCAGTGATAAACTGGCGAACCCCCGTGAAAGGAGAATATGCTGACTTAAACGACCGGGTTATGGTGATGGTATACAGCGATTATGGCATCGACGGTAAGTCGCATTTCTTCCAGGATGTAGCCACCCGTGGTGAAGGCATTGCAAATATTCCGGTTCCTTACAGCACTGAGCCATTACATGCCTGGATGTTTTTCCACAATCCAAATGCCGCAACAGGGGAGAGCAAGAAGAAGATTTCTGATTCAGTTTATTTGGGGGTGATAGGGTAGGGGAAGGGAGAAGGCTAAAGGCTAAAGGCTAAGGGCTAAAGTATAAAGTGGGGTTTATACTAAATCTATGTTCTTTCCCAGAACCAGGAACTTTAAACTTATCATTTCGCTAAACGCAATACATTAACGCATAACGCTAAAAACTTTAGCCTTTAGCCTTTAGCCCTTAGCCTTTAGCCTTAAATTTACGATTCCGCTAAACGCTAAAAACTTTAGCCTTTAGCCCTTAGCCTTTAGCCTTTAGCCTTAAAATTCACGTCCTCCCAAACCCCTTATGCCTGCTCCTTAGTCCTTGAGCTACATCGGTAAAATCCTGTTCTTTTTCGAATTCAACCATTAAGTTTGCTCCGTAAAGGATCTTTGGATTTGTGCCAAATCTGAAGATTTCTCCATATATCTCTTTCTTAGTTGCCAAATCGTAATCCTTATTTTTCCGGAGATTCCGTTTATAGGATATCAAGTTCGACAGGTAGATGAAAGGGTAGAAGAATGGGAATAATATCAGTGAAGTGGACTTGACTCCTGTTGGGTGGTACTTTTTAATTTTAAATCCGGAGAGCTTGGCTAACACCCTCAACTTTTGGATGCCAATTAAGAAGACGTGCCCGAAGTATATTCCACTTGTTATTTTTTGATCAGTCATCCAAATGCTATCCAGCTCATTAGGGGGCATGGTTGTATTGAAGCGCTCACTTTCTGATAACAGATAGCTTAATTTTGATCGGATATTTGAATAGTTGGGAGTTGTAATTAACAGCGTTCCTCCGTTTTTCAGCACCCTGTTAAATTCCTTTAAAGCTTCGTACTGGTCAGTAAAATGCTCAATTCCCTCCTGGCAAATAAAAGCATCGGCTGATTTATCCTCTAACGGTAACCCATCACTAATGTTAGCCCTGGTACAATCTATACCATCAATTTCAAAATATTCAGGAAACAGATCCATGGATAAGGGAATTGCTCCTATTTCTTTTAAAATTCTGGAAGTCACCCCATTGCCAGCCGGAAAATCAACTACTCTTTTCCCTCTGTAAAATTCCTTATTGGCTAATAAATACTTTTTAACGTGGTATTTAATACTCTTGGGATTGTCCTCGTAATTCATTTAAATCAAGATTATTTTACTCAATTAGAGAGTATGGCTTTTTCTTTAAAAGACAAGAATTATAGGCTGACTTTTTCTTTTTTAAAGACAAGAATAATTAACTTTTTCTTTTTTAAAAGACAAGAATTATAGGCTGACTTTTTCTTTTAAAGATGGGAAAATAGTCTGACTATTTTTTTTCAAAGATAGTAAATGATGAGTAGGATAAAAATTTTACAACCACCGATAGTTCATTACCTTTGTAGCTTAAACATTCTGCAAAGTACATCTTCTAAAGGCCTGGTATGCATTACTGTACAAGAAAAGCTATTACTATTTATGTTCCCATAGCCTTGTTTCTCATCTGCTTTTTGTTCAAGATCGTGTATATTGAAAAGAGAGATGTATCAATTGATGAGCCTTTTAGCATTTTTAACGCGCAAAAAAGTATTTCTGAAATCATTAATCTCTCATCAACCGGGGAGCCCAATCCGCCTACCTATACTATATTATTGCACTTTTGGATTAAAATTTTTGGAAGTACAGCTTTTTCTGTTCGCCTGTTGTCATTGATATTTAATTCCTTAACTGCTGTTCTGATTTATCAGATTGGCAGAAAACACTTCTCGTTTCTCACGGGAATTGCTGCCAGCTTATTATTCATTTTTTCATTCTATAACTTCTTTCATGGGCTGGAAGCCAGGGTTTACGCACTGTTTGTGCTCGCTACATCTTTATCTCTGTATTTTTACCTTGACCTTCTGAAGGTATATTCTAAAACGAGTATTCTTGGCCTCATAGTTTCTAAAACGACTATTGCCGGCCTCATCATTTCTAACATTATTCTGGTTTATACCCATTATTTTGGGTGGTTTATAATATTAGTGCAATTTCTTGGATTGATTCTATACCTGAAAAACTTCAGAACAATAATTACTGTATTGATCGTGCATTTGATTACTGTTATTGCTTTCTCTCCCATGTTATTAATAGTTCTGAATCAGTATAAAGAATCAAGTAAAGGAACCTGGCTACAGTCGCCACAGCTAAGCGACTATCTTATGGAACTCCATTTGCTTTTCAACCACATTGATGTCTTTAAAGCATTTGTCATTGTATGTGTTGTCGGAATAATATTCTTTATTTATAGAAAGCAAAAGAAGAAGATAGGCAAACCACAGATAATCATGCTTTTATGGTGGTTTGTACCTTACACATTAATGTTTATTATTTCTTTTAAGACGCCAATCTTCAACAGCCGATACATACTATACAATTCGGTTGGCCTGTATCTGTTTGCTACAGCACTAATTTCTTTTTTATACTCTTCCAAAAGAAGCTATGAAGTAATGGCACTCTCAGTCGTGGTTATTATGATGGCAGTTAAATTGCGCATTCTGCCTGATGACTTTGGTAGAAGAGAAATTAAAGACACAGTAGGTTATGTGAAAACTATTGAAAAGCAATTAAAGAACCGGACGATACTTTTATATCCGGCCTGGTCTGATCTGCCTTTTATGTATTACTACGATAAGGAAGTATTCAGTAATCCAACCAATTTCTATGAAAATTGTAAAGAGGATAGAATAGTGCGGGTTTGGGATTCTTCTGATTTATCTAATAAACTGAAACACTTTGGGGATAATGATATTATCATAGTGATAGACAGGAGTGATGAAGAGGCAGCTGTTTTTTTTAAAGCAATGGAAAAAACTCACACCCAACTCCAAACAAGAGAGTTTTTAGAGACTTATACGGTGGGGGTTTTTCGTGCTGAGTTCTGAGTTTTGAGTTAAAAAATAAGGCTAAAGGCTAAAGGCTAAGGGCAGAGGGGATTAAAAATAAGGCTAAAGGCTAAAGGCTAAGGGCTAAAGGCTAAAGGATAAAAAAATAAGGCAAAGGCTGACACCTCGATTGCGCTGCGCTTCACTCGGTGACTGATGCTAAGGGCTAAAGGCTAAAGTGTTTTGCGTTTAGCGTTTAGCGGAATCATAGGATCTAAGGTATTGGGCGGTCCCCGAGTTTTTATCGAGGGGGGTTCTGGGTTCTGGGAAAGAACATAGATTTAAAAACAAACCCACTTTAGCCTTTAGC
>JAGXIP010000295.1 GCA_024635585.1 Saccharicrinis sp.
ATTAGGACAGATTATTCCAGTACCAATCAATGGCTTTTTTCAATCCTTGCTTAACGCTGAAAGCAGGATCATATCCCAATAAATCCTTGGCTTTTTTGATGGATGCCAGCGAATGTGGCACATCACCAATCCTTTCGGAGCCATAATTTATTTTTATATTTTTAATGGTTTCATCATAAGGAGTTAAAAACTCCTTTAAATATTCAATAAGCTCATTCAAGGAGGTACGATCGCCAAAGGCCACATTATAAACTGTATTTACGGCATCCTTATTCTCGACTATGGCAGCCAGCTGATTTGCCTGAACTACGTTATCGATGAAGGTAAAATCGCGCGAAAATGAGCCGTCGCCATTAATTGTTGGCGATTCGTGGGCTATCAATGACTTTACAAACTTGGGGATAACCGCGGCATAAGCTCCATCTGGATCCTGACGCATACCAAAAACATTAAAATAACGTAGTCCCACCAATTCCATATCGTATAGGCGGGCAAACACATCGGCATAAAGCTCATTAACATATTTAGTTACTGCATATGGCGACAATGGGCGGCCGATAACATCCTCTACTTTGGGCAAAGATTCACTATCGCCGTAGGTTGAGGAGCTGGCGGCATAAACCACTCTTTTTATTCCCGCATCGCGGGCAGCCAATATAACATTAACAAAACCCGAAATGTTTACATCGTTGGTGGTTTTAGGATCGTTGATAGAACGTGGCACGGAACCAAGCGCAGCCTGATGCAGTACAACCTGACAGCCTTTAACAGCCTTGTCACAATCTTCGCGATTACGAATATCACCTTCCACCAAGGTAAAGTTGGGGTCAGCTAAAAATGGTTGGATATTAATACGTTTTCCGGTTGCAAAATTATCCAGGCAAACCACTTTGTTATTTTGTTTTAGCAACCGCTCTATAAGATTAGAGCCGATAAAACCGGCTCCACCTGTAATTAGAACATTTTTATTTTCGAGTATTGTATTCATGTGTTTATATTTGATTTTTTTGCCACATAGCTTGCCCCGAACTTGATTCGGGGGAACTTGCCATTACAATCGATTCCCTTTGTGAGAAATTACTCTCATAGCCTACCCCGATCCTTCGGGGGCTCGTTTCATACGATGTATCATTGGATTAAGGCAGCCAAAATAAACATCTTTATTTTGGCTACCTATACATTTTTGACCAAAACCCTTTTATTCTTTGCAAAAAAACGTCAAATACTACGTTATTCTCGTACTAAAAACAGTCATTTACAAAAGTAAAATCCTTGTTTTTAGCACTTTGAAAGCCTTGTCTTTGAAGCCTTTTTATCAAAGACTTTTGAAAGATGAGATTGTCCTATTGCGTTATTTAGCGTAATTAACCGCTCTGGTTTCACGAATAACAGTAATCTTAACCTGACCGGGATAAGTCATTTCAGTTTGAATTTTCTTGGCTATTTCGTACGACAATGTTTCGGCGTCCTTATCGGACACTTTCTCGCTTCCTACGATTACACGTAATTCGCGACCTGCCTGGATGGCATAGGTTTTTAATACGCCTGGATAATTCAATGCCAGTGTTTCCAAATCTTTTAAACGCTTAATGTACGAGTCAACTACCTCACGGCGAGCACCCGGACGGGCACCGGATATGGCATCACAAACCTGCACTATTGGCGCTATCATAGTTGTCATTTCAACTTCATCGTGGTGAGCACCAATGGCATTACAAATATCGGGTTTCTCTTTATATTTTTCAGCCAGCTTCATACCCAGGATAGCATGCGGCAATTCTGGATCCTCATCGCTCACCTTACCAATATCGTGCAAAAGTCCGGCGCGTTTGGCTCTTTTGGCGTTCAATCCTAATTCGCTGGCCATTACAGCACATAAGTTAGCTGTTTCGCGCGAGTGCTGCAACAGGTTTTGTCCGTACGAAGAACGATATTTCATTTTACCTATCAGCTTGATGAGCTCAGGATGCAACCCGTGAACACCCAAATCAATGGTGGTTCTTTTTCCGGTTTCAATCATCTCCTCTTCAACCTGATTACGTACTTTATTTACTACCTCCTCAATACGCGCTGGGTGAATACGACCATCAGTAACCAGTTGGTGCAAAGCCAAGCGGGCAATTTCGCGGCGCATAGGGTCAAAACCACTTAGCACAATGGCCTCGGGTGTGTCATCTACTATAATCTCAATACCTGTGGCGGCTTCCAGCGCACGAATATTACGACCTTCGCGGCCGATAATTCTACCTTTTATCTCATCCGAATCAATGTGGAAAATAGTTACCGAGTTTTCGATGGCATTTTCCGTGGCCACCCTTTGAATGGTTTGCAATACAATTCGCTTAGACTCTTTGTTGGCATTAATCTTTGCCTCGTCCATAATGTCGTTAATGTACGACATGGCTTCCGTTTTGGCTTCGGCCTTTAGTGATTCAATCAATTGATTTTTAGCTTCTTCAGCTGTTAATCCCGAAATAGCTTCTAGCTGATCCAGATGTTGCTTTTGCGCGCGATCCAGTTCCTGCTCTTTTCTTTCCACCAAACTCAACTGGCTATCCAAGTTTTCACGAACTAAATCTGTTTCTTTACGTTTGCGTGCCAGCTCTTCCTGCTTTTGCGAAAAAACAGCTTCGCGTTGCTTTAATTTATTTTCTACAATTAATAGTTTGCCATTTCTGTTGTTTATTTCTTTTTCGTGATCACTCTTTAATTGTAAAAATTTTTCTTTAGCCTGCAGTATCTTATCTTTTCTAAGTACCTCGGCTTCGCTTTCGGCCTCTCGCAAAATTTTGTGGCTTTGCGATTTTAATACCTTGCCATATACTAGCCAAGTGCCCAGCGATCCTATCAGCAGGGCAATAATTCCAATCATTATATTATCCATTATAGTTATTATTTGATAAAACAAAACCGCAATCATTATCACAATAAAAGGTACAAATTACCTAATCGTAAAAACAATGCGGTTAATATTGATATATAGTTTAGTTACTCTCTTTCAAGTACATCACTCAGATATTGGTCTAGCTCATGAGCCATCTCAATAATGGGTGATACATCTCTTTTTTCCTCCAACTCAAGAAGTTTATTTACAAACTGTAAAGCGGCCATCCCCAAAAAATCCTGCGGATCCTTGTCGGAATAGTGTTGTTTATATTGTAATACTTTATCGTTGATCATTTTGGCTGCCTTACGGATACGTTCCTCCTCGTTACGTTCAATCCGCAAAGGATAAAACCTATCGGCCACATTAACCCGTATTGAAAGCTTATCGTCCACTAGCAACCTATTATCTGTTTAAAAGAGCAATGCATTTATCAATTTCCCGCACAATCTGGTTGATTTTGATCTTGGCAAAATGAACGTCTCCACTACTTGCCTCCATCGTTTTAGAAAATTTTAATGTATTGTATTTTTCTTTTAAATCGGCCATTTCTTTAACCGATTCTTCTAATTTTGCAGCAAGCTGATCGTTTTGTGCTTGTAAAATCCTATTGTCGGACTTAACACTACTATAACGCTCAACTAACCGCGATATTTTATGTTGTAAATTGTGTACTATTTTTATATTTTCGTTCGCCATATTTACAAAAATGCCACACAAAGTTAACATTGCAATTAAAAAATAAAAACAAAGGTCTATTTTCTTTTTATAAACTGTTTAAGTAATTACAGCGAATAGCTAAAAATTAAGCTTTTACACTTTAAAAAAACTGTAAAACAAATGCAATATAATTCAAAGTGGCGATATATTTTTGTCATTGAAGCTAAAATTCACTATTGTTACCCCAATATTTTAAATGAATAAACAATTTGCTCCATGATTAAAGCCAATTATATTATCATTGTTATCAGCTTAATGCTCGGATCCTTTTCGGATGGGCATAAATTACCTGAGGCAAATTTTCTTTTCCCTATGGACATTGCTCCCAGTGTAAGTGGTTCATTTGCCGAATTGCGTAGCAATCACTTTCACTCGGGCATTGATTTATCCACACAAGGTAAGATAGGCATACCCGTAAAAAGTATGGATGTGGGTAAGGTATCGCGCATTAAAATTTCATCTGTAGGATATGGCAATGCTATTTATATAGCACACCCTAATGGATATACCACGGTTTATGGACATTTAGACAAGTATGCTCCTAGAATTGATTCTATTATCACAGCTCAACAGTATAAAAACCAAACCTTTGAAATTGATTATTTTCCAGTTGAAACCATTGCAGTTTCGCGAGGCGAAATAATAGCATACTCAGGAAACACAGGCAGTTCAGGTGGCCCTCACCTCCATTACGAAATTAGAGATACCAAAACAGAAGAACCCTTAAATCCTTTTCCTTTTCAGGATATTATTAAAGATGATGTAAGACCTAAGCTACTGACAATAAGATTATATCCTTTAGATGAAGGTAGCACGATAAACGGAACTGCCACAGCAAAAAACTTTGAAGTTGTTTTTTACGATGGTGCCTATCATTTAAAAGGCAATCCTAAAATTTACGCCAGCGGAAAGGTGGGTGTAGGCATAGAGATGCTGGATTACATGACAGGTTCGTGGAAAAAGTGTGGGGTTAACAGGCTAAACATGAAGGTGGACGGCGTGGATTATTTCGGATGGAGACTCGATCGCTTTTCTTTTGACGAATCAAGATATATCAATAGTCATGTTGATTATGCCTATAAAGCCAATTATGGCAAGCGCTTTGAGAGATGCTACCAACAACCCGGAAACCACCTTGGCATTTATGAACCGACCGTAAATGATGGCATCATATCCATGGATTCATCAAAAACTGTTGATATTCAGGCTGCCGATGCGTCCAAGAATGTTTCGAATCTACAGTTTGTGCTTTTGCAGGATAAAAATGCAAGTGCTACAAATAAGACAAACACTTCAAAACTTTCTTATTCATCTGATCATTTATTGCAAAATAAGCAATTACGATGTTTTATACCCAAAGGTGCTTTATACGACGATGCCAATATAAGCTTAGCCACAAAAACTGACCTAAAAAATGGTGTGATTTACCAAATAGGCGATAAGGATGTACCACTTCACAAAAACATACGTATCTCCTTATTGATACCCGAGCAGTTTAATATTTGGAAAGATAAAATTTGCTTGGCAAGTATCGATAAATCTGGGAAAAAGGAATTTGCAGGCGGACAGATCATAAGAGATAGCCTTGTACTTTATACCAGAAGTTTTGATGACTACACCCTGACTTTTGATACCGTTGTTCCAACCATAACAGCACATCAAAACATTAGGGGAAGGGTTTTCCGAAGCAATTCGGTATTTACTTTTACAATAGATGATGATTTCTCCGGAATTAATTCGTTCAATGGGTATTTGAATGATAAATGGACATTATTTGAGTATGATGCTAAAACTAAAAAATTAACTTGTCCGCTTGCCAAAGCCCCTATTAAAAATGGAGGTAAGTATCAGTTAAAAATGATTGTTAAAGATAATTGTGGTAACGAAACCACGTTGGAAAGTTATTTTACAGTAGAAAGTTAAAAAGTTGAAAGTAAATAGTGAGTATGTAGCAATAGGACAAACACCACGTTTGTGTACTTTCCTGTTTGTGCAAGCCAAGCTCTTTTTCTAAAAAAAAAGATTTAATTTTCTTCCATTTTCCAAGTTTATTTCATCTAAAAACAAATTATTGAACTTTAACGAATATAGGACGTTGGATTCCAATAAAAACCTATTTCTTTGTATATAATATGCAAGGTAAACATTTCATAGTTTAAATAACTAAAAATTATCTCAATGTCCTTTAATCCATTGAGATACAATATGATTCGTTTATTTATTGATTATTGATTTTTTTAATTTGATTTATTATCTGTAAATGAAAAACACCTATTTTGATTTGATTGAACAGAGTTATTACTTTCCTCAGGAAGGTTTTGACCTTAGAGATAATTCTTTGACCTTCCATGGCGTTTCGTTAAAATATCTGATTGAAAAACACGGAACACCTTTTAGATTTATCTATTTGCCAAAAATTGGCGATCAAATTAAAAAAACACGCAACCTTTTTAACCGTGCAATTAACAATAATGCTTATACCGGAAAGTACCATTTTTGTTATTGCACCAAATGCAACCACTTTTATCACGTTATAAAAGAAGCCCTCAAGCACAATGTAAACCTGGAGACATCTTCTTCGTTCGACATTGACTTGATTCTTAACCTGCATAAAAAGGAAAAGATAGATAAATCGCGCATCATCATCCATAACGGATACAAACCCGACGACTACCTCGAAAAGATAGTACGTCTTCAGGAAATGGGTTTCGAAAACTCTATTGTAATTTTGGACAGTATAAACGAGTTGAGACGGCTATTAAGGATTAACACCACCGAAAAAATAAAAATCGGTATCCGTATGGCCATCAGCGAGGAGGCTCAATCGGCATATTACACCTCGCGTTTGGGTATTCCACCCAACGATATTCTGGATTTTTTTAACGAGGAGATAAAGAATAACGACCGCGTAGAGTTTAAAATGTTGCATTTTTTTGTGGATTCAGGAATTAAGGATACTTTATACTATTGGGGCGAATTTCAAAAAGCGTTAAAATTATATGTAGAACTTAAAAAAGAGAGCCCAAGTTTAAACTGTTTTAATTTGGGTGGAGGATTCCCCATCCGGAATCATCTGGGTTTTGAGTATAATTATGAGTACATGATTAATGAAATCATCACCAATATTAAACATGCATGTGAAAAAGAAGACGTGCCCGACCCAGATATTTTTACCGAGTTTGGTAAATATACCGTAGGTGAGTCAGGTGCCATCATATTTGAAGTGCTTGAGCAGAAACAGCAAAACGATACTGAAACCTGGTACCTGATAAATAACAGTTTGATGAACACCATCCCTGATGCATGGTCAATTCATGAAAAATTCATCTTGTTGCCTGTAAACAAATGGAGTAACGAGTACGGAAGGGTGCATATTGGCGGCATCAGCTGCGACCATTCGGATTATTACAACTCGGAGGACATGAACCAGGAAATCATGCTTCCAAAATACGATGAGTTTAAGGAGGAAAACGGAAACAAGGAACCCTTATATCTTGGATTTTTTCATACCGGGGCATATCAGGATTCAATTAGTGGTTATGGAGGTATTAAACATTGCCTTATCCCTTCGCCTAAACATGTAATTGTAGATCGAGACGACAGAGGAAACATTGTGGACTATGTATACCGCGAGGAGCAATCGGCCGACGATATGTTTAAAATTTTAGGTTACAATAAAGAATAAGATTGAGTTTAGATTACTTCGGGTTCGCCTCCTGCATGCTTAAGGTTGGCGTTCCCGCTTAACTCTGCGAACCCAAAAATGTGTTTCGCATTTTTTCATTTGCCGAACCATGATAATTGTTACCGCAGCCATCCTTATTAAATCAAACAAGGTACTCATTACCCGCAGAGCCAATGGAAAACATCTGGCAGGCCATTGGGAGTTTCCGGGAGGCAAGTTGGATTCCGGCGAAACAGACGAGGAATGTCTGGCACGAGAAATAATGGAAGAGTTGGGTATCTGCGTGAAAGTAAACGCATTTTTTATGGAAAACGTGCATCGGTACAGCGACAAGACGGTAAAGTTGAAAGCTTATTTTTGTAATTTTATATCGGGCGAGATTGTATTAAAAGACCACGATAAAATGATTTGGGCCAATAGCTCCGAACTTGAAAATTATTTGTTTGCGCCTGCCGATATTCCGTTTGTGCAGAGATTGAAAACCCTGAAATTTTAAAATCATTTAAGCGACGATTGATTTCTACACAAATTTGACACCTCACAGCACAGTGGGGATTATGATTTTGCCTACCCCCAAAGCCAGCTCCCCTACCTAATAACCACCGCCGTTACCACGGTATGCCCTACTTCCTCATTCATGGCGGCCATTATTTTATCCTTAAGCATAAGCAGCTCGTTGCGCATAACGCTCGAATTAATACTCAGGTACAGCGTTCCCTGGTACATATAAATATTGGTAGTTGCTCGGGCTACGGTTTTCCCTATCACCTTTTCCCAGGAACGCACCACACGGTTTTCGAGCATCTTATGATCCAAATTCTCTTTCTTGAGTATCCCGCGGATAATTGATTTAATATGTACAGCATTTTTCCTTTCCATGATTTTCTTTTTTCAATGTTCAATGAGCAGTAACCAGCCTTCAGTCAGCAGCCCTCAGTCAGCAGTTGGAACGAATTGACCCCGAAGTAAAATAAATTGGAAGCATCGGGATTTCGTTTCACTCAACATCCCGTCATATTAATTTAATTTATTTTTGACGGGAAATCAGTTAGCAGAGTAAACGGTTATTGGTATTCAGTAACCTGTAAAACATGCCCCTTGCTCCTTGCTATCAGCCACTAGCCATCAGCCAATGACCTAAACTCCCCATCTTCCACCATAAATATCCGGCTTTCCTTATTTATTTTTTTTAGCACGGGTTCTATTCTATTCAACTGTGTGTCAGTAATAAAAATCTGTTGAAAATATTCGCCCCCCACAAGCTCTATTAACTTATCGCCACGTTGGGTATCGAGCTTATCAAAAATATCGTCTAAAAGCAACAAGGGAGTTCGTTTTTTATGGATGGATAAAAATTTAAACTGTCCCAGCTTTAAGGCTATCAAAAAAGTTTTCTTCTGTCCTTGCGAACCCATTTTTTTTATGGGATATCCACCAATCCTAAAGTCCACATCATCTTTATGCACCCCTTTAGTACTGTAGCCCAGTAACATATCTCGCTCACGTGCATTTTTAAGTACACTTTCAAAGTCTTTATCTTTTAAATGCGATTTGTAATTAAATTCCACCTCTTCTTTATTCTCCGCAATAAAATTATAAGTTTCCAGAAAAACAGGCTGTAATTCTTGCAAAAATTGGGTGCGTGCTTGCGCAATTTTCTTTCCAAGTTCAATCATTTGATAATCCCATATATCCAGCATTTCGTGTGCCACACTGTTTAAAGACTTTAAATTCTTAAGATATATGTTACGCTGCGAAACTACTTTGTTGTATTTGATAAGCTGCTCTAAATAAGCCTTATCGTACTGCGATATAACCCCATCTACATAGCGGCGACGTTGCTCACTTCCTTCCACTATTAAACGCTCATCCTGCGGCGATATCATCACCAAAGGCAGCAGACCGATATGATCCGATAGCTTTTCGTACTCCTTTTTATTACGCTTAAACTGCTTTTTAACACCATTTTTTACCCCACAATAAATATGCTCCTCTTCGTTATTAATCTCATAAGTACCCTGAACTACAAAAAAATCCTGATCGTGCCTGATATTTTGACTGTCGATGGGATTAAAAAAACTCTTACAAAACGACATATAATAAATAGCATCCAACAGGTTGGTTTTTCCGGTACCATTAGAGCCAATTAAACAGTTGATGCCTTGGCACAACTCCAGCTGTGCAAGTTCGATATTTTTGAAATTAAGAAGATGTAAATGTTTTAAAAACATAGGGGACTTTTTTAAAGAACACAAATGTAACTAATCTTATAAAGATTACTTGACAGGCAGCCGTTAAACCAGAGATAAAGTTTTATTATCCCAGAATGCCAGTATCGATTATGCTATATTATCCTTACTTTTACGGCAACAAACAACGATTTATATTAATCAGTATGGATTACAAAAATATCATCATAAAAATCAGAAGGATTGTTCGTTCTATTAATTTAGAATCAAAAAAAATACAGAAAGATTATGGGGTCAGCATACCACAAGTGTTGTGTTTGGAATATCTAAAAAAATCACCTAATTATCAGGCTACCCAAAAAACCATACGGGATCATCTAAAATTAAATTCAAGCACGGTAACAGGCATCATAAGCCGATTGGAGAAAAAAGGTATGCTGGCGCGTTTACCTAAATCAGGCGACCGACGAACAACGGTTATTACCCTCACTTCCTTGGGAGATTCCCTCCTAAAAGAAACACCGGATTTGTTGCAACAGCGATTGGCCCAGAAACTTATATCTGCATCAGAAGACGACCTGGTTTTCATTGGCGATGCTTTGGACAAATTGGTGAACATGTTAGAGATAAGCGATTTGGATGCCTCACCCCTACTTACTGCCGAAGAAACCTTATTTGATGAGTTAGAGAGTGACGAAAATTGAGAATTGAGGTTATTCAAGTTCTTTTCTTGATTCTGGGTGTTCTTTTCCATGAATAACATTTAATACCCTGACTTGTTTATCTTTAACTATGAAAATGATTACATAACTCCAAATGCTTACCGAGCGGTAATCTTCG
>JAGXIP010000296.1 GCA_024635585.1 Saccharicrinis sp.
CTGATGTGGTTGTTATCACCTCCGGACTTCCACGCAAACCAGGCATGAGCCGCGATGATTTGATTTCGACCAATGCCGGAATCGTAAAAACGGTTACTGAGAATGTTGTAAAACACTCCCCTAATGCGGTCTTAATTATTGTTTCAAACCCGTTGGATGTAATGACCTATCAGGCGCATGTTTCGTCTAAGTTTCCACGTGCAAGGGTTATAGGTATGGCCGGTATTTTGGATACGGCTCGTTACCGTGCTTTCTTGGCCGAAGAGCTGAATGTATCACCTAAAGATATACAGGCTGTTTTAATGGGAGGTCATGGCGACACGATGGTGCCACTTCCGCGTTATACAACCGTAGGAGGTATTCCGGTAACTGAACTTATAGATGCCGATAAATTAGATGCTATTATTGAGCGCACTAAATTTGGTGGTGGCGAGTTGGTTAAACTCATGGGTACTTCAGCTTGGTATGCTCCAGGTGCTGCCGCTGCTCAAATGGTAGAAGCTATTGTCAGGGATCAGCGTAGGGTATTCCCCGTGTGTATAAAACTGGAAGGCGAATACGGTATCGACGATTGTTACCTCGGTGTACCAGTTATCCTTGGTAAAAACGGTGTTGAAAAAGTTATTGAGCTCGATCTAAACAAGGACGAAAAAGAATTGCTGGCCACAAGCCGTAAGCACGTATTAGAAGTAATGGCTGTATTGAATAAATAGGCGGTCAATCTTTAACGTATAATTAAAAGCTGTTCCAATTAAGGGGCAGCTTTTCTTTTTTAGTGCTCAGCCATCTGCCATCCGCCATTTGGAGCGATGCGACATCCCGCCACCTAAAATTTAATGTTGGCGGGAAGATATCCGCCATTCGCCACCCCTACTATTTAAGTCACTACAAAAGAGGATTGTCGTACGTAATTTTTTGTCCTTTCTCAAAATCATATAAAGTAAGTTCCCGGAGGCGGTAATAAGCAGTCCAGTACGTTTGTATCGATTTAATGTAATCCTGGGTAGCTTTGTCTCGTTCGGATAAGGAGATGTTTAAGTCGGTAATACTAATCTCACCATTCTGGAATTTTTTCAAGGCTATCAGGTATCCGTTGCCCGCCACCTTATCGGCTTCTTCTGCTATATCAAGCTGTTCTTTAAGCAGGCCGAATTGTTCAACTTGCACAATAACAGTGCGTTCAAAATTTTCACGATCCTGTTGTACATCAAAAACTACGAGGTCGCGTTTGCTTTCAGCCATTTTTACATTAGAGCTTGATTTGCCCCAATCTAAAATAGGGATAGCCAGCGATAGTTTTACCGATTTTTGGTCGGCCGTATTGGAGTACACGCCGGGTATGTCATCAGAGATGTTAGAGGTGCCATAAGTGGCACGTAAGGTGGCAGCCAGGCCATTGTTTTTTTTAGCTTGGGTTAAGTTTCTGTCCGCCTCAATCAGTCGCCTTTCGTATTGCGTAGTTTCCTTTCTGTTGTCAAGGGCTTCGGCTAGTGCTTTTTGTGCATCTATTTCAAACAAAAACATATTCAACGGCAGCAGCAATTCAATGTTCGATGACTGTTCTAAACCTATATATTTTTTCAGCTCAAAATCGGCATTTTTAAGATCCATATTAGCTTGGCTCAACGACTTTTGGGCAGTGAGCACTGAGAGCTTGATGCGTGAAAAATCGTTTTCGCTAATAGTGCCCAGTTTAAACTTGGTAGAGGCAATGCGAAAGTTGTCCTCGCTATTTTTTAAGTTGTTCTCGCTTAATCGGTAATCGGTCTGGACACGTAAATAAGTAAAAAAGCGTTGCGTAGCATTTCGCGATATTTCTTCAATCGATTCGATAAAGTTTTTCTGGGCTTCCGTGTAAACAAGTGGTTCAATCTTGCGCGACCACTTCATCCAGTTATACGCAAATATGGGTTGCGTAACACCTATTATAAAGGGATTGCCCTGAAAATTTACATAGTCTTGTTCCAGATCCTCGTTTCTAAACAAGGTGCTCTGGGCATAAATTTGCGTGCCTGTTTGTGGAATAGATTGGTTTAATGAAAGCTCGGCACTATTCTGGAACCTGCCAATTTTTCGGAACTGTACACTCCCGTCGTTTTGTGTGATGGGGCGGGTTGACTGTTCAAAATTGGGTAGGTTGCCCGTTAAAATAAGTTGAGGTCTAAACTGAGCCTGATGGTTTTTATAACGCCAGTAATAATTCTCATATCTGTTTTGCTCGTATTTTATGGATGAGGATTGACTGATGGCTAAATCTACCACATTCTGCAGGCTGAGTTTCAACCTTGAGACGCTAGTCGTTTGTGCAAAAGATAAACTATACAAATAAATGAGGGCTGCTGTCGACCATATTTTTTTTACCACCATATTACTTTTGCCTTTCTATTTTTATCGAATTTATATTTCTTAAAGGTGCCGAAGTGGCAATAACAATCTCGTAACCTTCTTGTCCACCTTCCTTTATCTCAGCAAACTCTTCGTTAATTAAACCAAAGGTAAACTCTTGCTTTACGGCGCTGTCGCCATTTACTTTATATAGCGATTGCTTTTCCTTGGAGTCAACAAGTGGTCCTTTTTTTAGTCGCAGTACATTGCGCTTGGCTGTTTTAAGCACGTGCAGCTCTACTTTTTGATTGGGTATCAGTTTTGATTGGTCATCCTCGGTTAATACAACTGAGAAGTGCAAGTTGCCATTATCTAAGCGAGGCATTACGGAGCTTATCCTTCCTTGCAAGCGTTCGTTGCCGGCAAGTACATTAGCTTTTCTGCCTATTTTAATGAGTCTGCGATGTCTTTCATTAATGGAGGCTTCTACTTTTAACCTGCTGAGGTCCGATATGCTCACCAATAATTTCTCCCCTTGAATTTTCTCCCCTTCTTTGGCATGGATACTCAAAATTATGCCGTTAGATGGTGCCTTTACATGCATGTTTTTTAAAAGATTGCGTTGTTGCAACAATTCTTTCTCTTGCATTTCAATTTGGAGTAATAGGCCTTTTTCTTCAGTGGCCAATTGTGCCAATCTAATGGTATTTTTTTCTTCGGCTAGTTGCAGGTCTTTGTTGGCCAGTATTAATTCTTGGCTGGTTTTATCTACCTGGGCTTGGGATATTCCTCCAACCTCCAATAGTTGCTTCTGGTCTGATAAAGTGGATTTTATGGAGGCTATTTTTAGTTTTTTAGTCTCCTGGCCAAACAATAAATCCGCCTTGGTGCTTTTGGCATTTAGTTTTGTTTTTTCCAGGTTGTTGTTGGTAACGGCCAATTGATCATCGAGCTGTTCAATCTTGTCATTTACCGACTTGGTATCCAACTTAATAATAACCTCACCTTCGGTAACCTGTTGCCCGGCACCTTTAAGGATTTTTTCTACAATGCTCGATGCAGGACTAAGCAATAGCACTTCGTTTGCGGGTTCAACATAGCCTTCGCACATTTCAAAGGTTTCAATATTGCCCCGGTCTATAATGTAGGTCTCGAATTTACCTTCCACAAGGCTCGTTTGCCTTTGTTGACAAGCAATAAGTATGGCTAACGAAAAAAAGAAAAGGGTGCCATACAGGATTCGGAACAAAATGCTATGCTTACTTATTAAATTCATATTGTTTGTTTTCTGAAATACGGCACAAAAATACATAAAGCAATAGGAATAAGGAAGCAAAGCAGACGATTTACCATAAAAACTGCATTAGAAGCCAAAATGCCTTTTTGTCACTAAAACATGACAGCATTTTACGCATTTTACGCCCTCCCGTGTCAATATTTCATTAATATGTCACTTTTAAGTGGTGGCACAGCATTTGGAATAATGCAGACCGTAGAAAAAAAGAGACTGTTTACAAATCGTATATAAAACTATAATAAAATGGGAAAAATAATAGGAATCGACTTAGGTACAACCAACTCTTGTGTTTCCGTAATGGAAGGAAACGAGCCGGTTGTAATACCTAACAGCGAAGGAAAAAGAACAACACCATCCATTGTTGGATTTATTGATGGTGGCGAAAGAAAAGTGGGTGATCCTGCTAAGCGTCAGGCGATAACCAATCCTTCAAAAACGATATATTCAATTAAGCGTTTCATAGGCGATAATTTCGACGAAATACCTAAAGAAATATCTCGCGTACCCTATAAAGTGGTTAAAGGCGACAATAATACACCACGTGTGCAAATTGACGACAGAAAATATTCTCCACAAGAAATATCTGCAATGATACTTCAAAAAATGAAGAAGACGGCAGAGGATTATCTTGGACAGGAGGTTACTGAGGCGGTTATTACTGTACCTGCCTATTTTAACGACTCTCAGCGTCAGGCTACGAAAGAAGCGGGTGAGATTGCCGGATTAAATGTAAAACGTATTATCAACGAGCCAACTGCTGCAGCCCTGGCCTATGGCCTTGATAAGATGCACAAGGATATGAAAATTGCGGTTTTCGACCTTGGCGGTGGTACTTTTGATATATCTATACTTGAACTTGGAGACGGTGTATTTGAAGTGAAATCGACCAACGGAGATCCTCACCTTGGAGGCGATGACTTTGATGATGTGATTATCGACTGGCTGGCCGATGCTTTCTTAAAAGACGAAGGTATTGACTTACGTAAGGATCCGATGGCTCACCAACGATTAAAGGATGCCGCTGAAAAAGCCAAGATAGAGCTTTCGAGCAGCAACTCAACCGAAATAAACCTGCCGTACATCATGCCTGTAGATGGTATTCCTAAGCACTTGGTACGTACACTAAGTCGTGCTCAGTTTGAGCAATTGGCTGACAAATTGATACAAGCCACCTTGGGACCATGTAAAGCTGCATTGAAAGATGCTGGCATGTCACCATCGGATGTGGATGAGGTGATTTTAGTGGGAGGTTCAACACGTATTCCTGCTATACAGGAACTTGTAACCAAATTCTTTGGCAAAGAGCCTTCAAAAGGAGTTAATCCCGATGAGGTAGTAGCCGTAGGAGCTGCTATTCAGGGTGGTGTGCTAAGTGGAGATGTGAAAGATGTGTTGCTGTTGGATGTTACCCCGCTTTCGTTGGGTATTGAAACCATGGGCGGTGTTATGACCAAGTTGATTGAGTCCAACACTACCATACCAACAAAAAAGTCAGAAACATTCACCACGGCAGCTGATAACCAGCCCTCGGTAGAAATTCATATCTTGCAAGGAGAGCGCCCTATGGCCAATCAGAATAAAACGATAGGTCGTTTCCATTTGGATGGTATCTCACCAGCACAACGCGGTGTACCTCAAATCGAAGTATCGTTTGATATTGATGCCAACGGTATTTTGCACGTGGCTGCAAAGGATAAGGCTACTGGTAAAGAGCAGAGTATCCGTATTGAGGCTTCCTCAGGATTAAGCGATGACGAAATTAAGCGTATGAAAGATGAAGCTGTTGCCAATGCAGAGTCCGATAAGCAAGCCAAAGAAAAAATTGACAAGCTCAATGGTGCCGATAGCTTAATTTTCCAAACCGAAAAGCAGTTGAAAGAGTTTGGTGATAAATTACCTGCCGATAAAAAAGGCCCAATAGAAGCAGCACTTGAGAAATTGAAGACTGCGCACAAGGCCGAAGATTTGCCAGGTATTGATGCGGCAACTACCGAGTTAAATACTGTTTTCCAAGCAGCATCGCAAGAAATGTACAATGCTAGTCAGGCACAGGACGGACAACAAGCCGGCGGTGCACAGCCAGGACAAGATGCTGGTGGACAAGGCGGCGATTCAAAAGGTGGTAACGACGAAGTAACCGATGTAGATTTTGAAGAGGTGAAATAATTTCATTGTTCTAATTATCCACTATATATTATAAAAGAGCCCCTGAATTGGGGCTTTTTTATTTATGAGCTTCACCTTGCTTTTCTGCGTGATTTGTCGTAATTTGAATGCTTACCAAAAATATTCAAACGTAATATTCACCTAAAAATCTTTTATTATGGCAGAAAGTGTTTATAAAGTAATCGAATTAGTAGGTACAAGCACCGAATCATGGGAGAAAGCTGCAACAGCTGCTGTTAACAAAGCAGCCGAAAGCTTGCGCGACCTTAGAGTAGCCGAGGTAACCAAATTGGATTTAGTTATTAATGAGGGTAAGGTAGAGGCTTATCGTGCAAGAGTGACGGTTTCTTTTAAGTATGAAGCAGGTAAATAATTTTGTAACAAGCGAGCCCCAATAAAATGGGGCTTTTTTTTGGAGATGAAATGGAAACAATTAATTACATTACGGTTCAGGATAATCGCCTTGGATTAGTTTAAAACTTAAAACACTATATTTGACGTCGTTTATTTTGGTGGATAAAAGGAGAAGCCATGCCGATTAAAGGATTTCAGTATAAAGATAAAGTGTAGGATGAGAGAAAGAAAATATAATGGGCAGCAAGACGCTGGTATAAAGAATCAACAAAAAAAGCACCTGTCTGATCAAGCCCCAAAGGATTCTGAGCCCGAGAAAGCCCGACCCAAAAAAGCAAAAGATGAAATTAGATTAAATAAATTTGTAGCCAATGCCGGCGTTTGTAGCAGGCGCGAGGCCGATAAATTAATTGCAGAAGGTTTGATATCGGTAAACGGAGAAGTTGTAACCACGGTTGGCACCATGGTAAAAATGAGCGACAAGGTGGTTTATGAC
>JAGXIP010000297.1 GCA_024635585.1 Saccharicrinis sp.
CAGCCATTACGTTCAAATTCTGAATATTATAAAAACGGTAACATCCCTTGGATAAATAGTGGTGAAGTAAACCAACAGTTTATAGTTTCTACAGAAAATTTCATTACTGAAAAAGGTATAGAAGAATCAAGCGCAAAATTTTTTCCTAGAGGAACTATTTTGGTTGCAATGTATGGTGCAACTGCAGGTAAAGTAAGTTTTATGGATATGGAGGCGTGTACAAATCAGGCAATTTGTGCAATAATGCCTTTTGAATCAGTTGATAGCTATTATATTAAGTTTGGACTTGAAGCTTTATACAATTATTTGGTCAATCTCAGTACTGGGTCTGCAAGAGATAATTTATCTCAAGACCTAATCAAAGAACTGAATTTCATAATGCCTTCAGGTCAATATTTAGCAAGTTTTTTCAATATTGTAAATCCATTATACAAAAAAATATTGGTTAACCTAAAGCAAAACCAACAACTCGCCTCCCTCCGCGATTGGCTATTACCCATGCTCATGAACGGTCAAGTCACAGTAAAAGAAATGGAAGAAAAGCTGGATAGTTTGGGTGAGTTTAACCAAAGCATAGCAGCGGAACCACAAGCAGAATATCATAAATAGAGCATCTTATGGAGTTGGAAAATCATCTGATTTTCAGTGATGAATCAGGCTATTGCGGTAACCATCGCCATGGTGCTATCGC
Source organism: Saccharicrinis sp. (assembly GCA_024635585.1). Classification (GTDB taxonomy): domain Bacteria; phylum Bacteroidota; class Bacteroidia; order Bacteroidales; family Marinilabiliaceae; genus Saccharicrinis. The sequence continues at coordinate 692 of JAGXIP010000297.1, forward strand.
TGTAATCTCAGGCTCGAAATCCGATACTCGAAATCTTAACGCAGAGCTACAGGCGGTTTTAGACAAATACGATAAAATTGAACTTAAATTTGCCCATGTAAAAGGACATAGCTCTTCGATGCTAGCCGTAAAAGAATTTATTACGCAGGGGTTAAAATATTGCTACGAGGATAAAATTAAAATACATGTAATCATTTGGGACACAAAAGATAGTAGGCATCAGGTTTTTGGGCGCAGTAATATTGAGAATCTGAAACGCATGTATTATCACATTTTGAAGAGAACAAAGTCAGACTGGAATAGCATTGAAAATTGGGAATTTTACCCCGACGAGTTTTCTGCAATCGACTGGAGAAAGGATGTGGTTTATTATATTGAGAGAACAAATCTTGATAAGAAATTGAACATCAACCAAAATACACTTTTTGGCATATTGCAGAACTTTAGGTTTCCTTTAGTTCATAAGCATGGTGAATTAGAATCAGCGAAATATCCAATTCTTCAATTATCTGACTTATTTGCAGGCCTCAATCGTTTATCACATGAATTTGGCGAAACTTTTAATCAATGGCTTTCAAATGAGTTGAACAGGAATAGCTTATTCCCAGAATTAGTGCCTTGCAATGCCACAAAAAACATGATATGTAAATTTCAAATAATGAAGCATTTTAAAGATACATGTTCAAAGTATAAGCTTGGTGTAAATTTCAGTAATAACAAATATTTTACAACGTTTAGTTCAAAGAACGGAATAGTTATTTGGCTCTATCAACCACAAGGAGAATACGATAAGGCCCCGGTAACTCAAAAATTAGATTTTTAGCTTAAATCCCGTTTATCTCGACTTGCAATCAATCTAGAGCTTGCAATAACGATACTGGACAACTCAACTTATCTTTATTTCTAAGAATCCATTCCCGATATCAAAACTTGAAAATTAAATTCAAAATATTACTTGCTTAAAGTTGAAACACCTGGTCTTGCGTAATGATTTCAGCTACATTTACGGTAGGCAGTAAATATTGATTGAAAGGAGTGCCCTCAGTTTTTGCATGTAAAATGCCACGCGCCGTGCCAACTGTTATCACGCCTAAGTGTTGCATCATGCCTTTAGGTACGGTTAATTCATTTTTATCTGTGTTTATCAATTCATTCCATGAATCTGGTTTGATATTAAAGTGACATCCCGATTCTATAATAATGAAAGGATTGGAATTACACTCGAAAGTGAAATTGGCAAATACACCTATCATTTTGCTTTGATGGTCCACTGCAAAGCGGAAATGAACATTTAATCTGAACTCTCCATCTTCAGCAAATCGGTTCTCAATAACAGCAAACTGCTCTGTGGTAACCTTCGCCAGTGCAAAAGATATTTCGCTTACATTGTTATCCATTGGTTCCTGTAGGTTTTGCGTAGGTTGATCCAATATCTATTGTTTTCTCGGCTATATGTACCGACCGGTTCCGGTTGATATATCCGCCGGAGGATTGGTTTTCAACCGGAACATTAATTGAATTTTCACCCTTTAAAATTTCAATAAGTGTTACACCTAAAACATCTTCAATTTTAGCAATGGTTTCAAGTGTCAGGTTTTCTTCTCCTTTTATCACTTTGTTGATATACTGAGGAGATACGCCCATCTCTACAGCCAGACGTTTCTGAGTCATTCCATTCTGGGGCTTTTGCTTTCTTATTTCGCGCAAAATCCTCACTGCAATCTGAAAGGAGCGTTTTGCCCATGTTTTATTGGTTTGCCTCCTTTTAGCATCATCAATCCAGTTAGATGGTTCTTGTGATGCCATTTGTTTGATATTATCTAGTGATTTGGTCATGACTTTAAATTTCGGTTTCTTCTATTAAACTCTCAACTCCAACAATCCCTTTACTGAGAAGAAATTCCCTGCATTGACTGATTTTTTCCAGTTCCTGCATGGTGTGAGCCCGTTCCTGCATGGTTCGTGTTAATTTTATGGTGCCGCCGGTGATGATGTAAACATTTTTATCAACTCTGAGTGCATATAGCCTGAGCCAGTTTTGCTGTGCTTTACATTTATTAAGTTGAAGTATTTTTGTTTGTGAATTGTGCAAAGGCTTGAAGATTTCTTCCAATCCCTTTAACTGTTCTGATGAACTTTGTTCTGATAGTAAGAGTAATCTGTTTTCAAGATATACCGCGTGGTCGTATGTTTCAAAGATGGCCCCTTCAACAGTATGTATATCATAATAGCCATTTATAAGGTCTGACTTATTGTTTTCAAAAAAATCTTCCAGATATTCCGGATCTGCCCATAAATTAAATAAGCGCCTTAATTCATCATCTGATTGCCCGCTGTATTTAAAAGCAAATAAATTTTCTCCAAACATACGAACTATTTCCAGTAAATCAACCTATAGGTTTATTTTTTCTTGTGGACAAACTTAATAAAAAAGTGAAATATGTGTTTAATTTACATATTTGAACGATAGGATCAAAACATAAAAGCACCGTTACAGGTTCTTGCTAAAAGTTCATTAAATGAACCTTTGTTGAATCCCCCTCGAACCGAAATGTTTTCACTTTTTGTTAAATAACAGGTTGTTTTCGGTATATTTGTTATCTGTTTTCGGCAAGCAAATAGATACCCAAGTCGATAATGATGCACTCCGTTTACAACTTATATAAATAATGCATTATAAATCCTTAACAAAACCCATTATGAAGTTTCTCAAAAAATCACTCCTGTTCCTGTCCTTTATGACTTTAGCTTTCAACGGCTATTCACAATTGGGCGTTACTGGCTATTCAATTCACGCTATTGGAGTTAACACCAATCAGAACAAAAAAATCAGCGAAGAATTAAAGGCATTTACCAATAGAGATTTTGAGGACCTTGTATTAGAAACTGACCTCTTTTATAATTTTAAAGCTAGCACTTATCATCAATTCTCCATTGGGCTGGGTGTGAATTTTGAGCCCTTCCGCGGATTTGATTACATAAATGCCTTTACGATTCCGGCGCTTCTTGAAATAAAACCGCTTCAAGACTTCAGACAACTCTCCCTCCTTTTTGAATTAACGCCGGTATTGGTTGTTGAAGGTGAGGCACATTTAAGGAATCTTTGGGGGATCAGATATACATTCGAAGGAAACGGTGGAGTGAAAGCACTGGCTCATGGGCTTCAAATTGGATGATGTGGAGTTTGGTGACCCCTCAAAGAGCATTATCAATTCAAAGCCTTTGGTTTTTATAGTGGAAATTACCACGGCCAGACTTCCAGGACCAGGTGGTCCCACAAAACGGTCACGATGATGGGGGAGAGGAGGTAATCACAGACTTTTTTCCTGGAAAATTGAAATGTTTTGGTAACAAATCAAAATATGTTGCGTAGGGGCTTTTGGATAATAGACCTGCCGGGTCAATAAATGAAATATTATTTTTGCTTAACCCAAGGGGCCCGGATCGACTATATTGGCATTACTCATATTGTATAATCTTAATAACTTATGTTTTTTAAAATGAAACAGGAATTTTATTGTCTATTAGTGGTTTTTGCGTTAGTTCTTTTTGGATCTTGTTCTAAAAACGATGATGGTTTACCGGGTATGGATACTGAGTCTGGTAAAGCACCTGATTTAGGTTCTTTCTCGCCGTTAAAAGGGCGTATTGGAACTTATGTAATCCTGGAAGGAGAAAATTTCAGTACGAGTCTGGAGAAAAACAAAATTTACTTTAATGGCGTCCGGGCCAATTTGCTTGAAGGGAGTGACACTATTCTTGTTGCCCTTGTTCCAGAGGGCGCAAGTACTGGAAAAATTTCTATAGCCATTGATGCCATGGTGGATACAACATCGAGAGCGTTTACAGTCACCGATAACCCTTGGTTAAGGAAGGGTGGTTTGTGGGGCAGAAACGAAGCCGTTGCTACCTCTATTGGAGATTATGGGTATTGTGGATTAGGCAGCTCCGTTGCAACTTATTTTAATGATTGGTGGAAATATGATCCTGTCTATGATAAATGGGAGCAAGTTGCTGAATTTAAGGGGGAATCCAGAGATAAGGCCGTTGCTTTTTCCATTGGAAATAAAGCCTATGTGGGTCTCGGCAAAATTGATGAAATGGATAATTATACGCCGGCTGACATCTGGGAATACGCTGCTGATACCGATACCTGGAAAAAATTAGGTGATTTCCCGGGAGGGGGGAGAACAGATGCAGTTGCTTTTAGTTGCAACGGCAAAGGATACGTTGGCTCAGGAAATAGATATTTAGCAGATTCAAATAAAGGCTTTTGGGAGTATGACCCTGAAACAGATAGTTGGACGCAGCTCCCGGACTATCCCGGACAAGGAGACATGCAAATGGCTGGCTTTGTCATAGGTTTATCTATATATGTCGGGTGTGGCTATTCATGGGGTACAGGTTTTGTTAAGGATTTCTGGAGATTCAATACAACAACCAGAAACTGGTCTCAAATTACAGATTTTGCCGGAGGTGCCAGAGTCGATGCTGTTGGGTTTAGTCTGGCTGGCTATGGGTATTTGGGTACAGG
>JAGXIP010000298.1 GCA_024635585.1 Saccharicrinis sp.
GGATAGTCTATATATTTTTCAAGGATTAGGATCGCATTGGGGAGCAATGGTATGTAACATTTCGTGTTGGTCTTTGTCCGGTTTATGATAATCCATTTATTACCGTCATTCCGTTTTTGAATATGCCCACTATCAAGTTTCGCAATATCGGAGTACGACAAACCCGTATAACAAGCAAAAACAAAAACATCGCGTACGACACACATGCGAACCATTTCAATTTTCTTGGTCTCAATTCTTTTCAGTTCGTCCTTGGTCAGGAAATCCCTGTGCGCCTGCTCCAGTTTTACCATAAATTTACCGTAAGGATTTTTTGTCAATCGATCCATCGATATGGCCAAATTAAGCACCCACCTTAAATGTTTGTGATAATTCCAGGCCGTATTTTGGTGAACAGCATATTCGGTCTTTAAAAACATGTCAAACTTGTTCAGGAAATCATAGTTGATATCAGCAATGGGCTTATCTTTCTGGTGAAGATGATCGTTGATGAATTCAGCTAATTTTTTTCTCGATACCCGATAATGCATTAATGTGCTATATGCATACCCTTTCCCAATATTGGTTTCGATGGTTTTAAGGTAATAATCGAATATGACTAAAATACCAACAGAATCGCTGACTCCGAGAAACCTGTTTTTGATGCTATTGATGTCGAATGGTTTTCCGATGGAAATGAGCTGATTGTAGATATCATGGATATCGGAGGTGATTTTTCGTAATCGATTATTGTAAGTTATGGCTCCATACGCATGGGGGTCAATTTGCTGTTTCACCTCGTCCCAATCGTTCGGATTCACATAAATACCAGTAGAAAGCTCTAACCTTTTTTGGTTTAGCGTCAGTCTGGCATACAATGGGTTAGCTCCGTCTTTACGGGTCTTTCCCCTCTTCATGGAGTAATTTGTGTAGAATCTCATGGCTATTAATTTTTGTAGTTTGCAAATAGGTCTCGCCGTTATTGTTAAATTACGGTATAGTCCTATCTGAAACAAGTTCAAATAATATCAAAATGAGTCAAATTACATCTTGAAAGCCAATGAGTTATCAATTTGCCGAGACCTATTCGTTAAATAGAACCTATAGGTCTCGTATTGGTCTCATTTTACCTGTATTTCAATGCCTTTTTAGGGTTTTTTAATAAAACGAAAAAGCGCTTAAAACATTGGTTTTAAGCGCTTTTAACGATTTTTAATATGTATGTCTGTGCCCAGAACAAGACTCGAACTTGCACGTCATTGCTGACACTGGTCCCTGAAACCAGCGCGTCTACCAATTTCGCCACCTGGGCCAATAAAGTGATATGTTGCTTAATTTAATTAGGCATGCAAAGGTAAATACTTAATCTTTTTCTGCAACAAAATGTATGAAAATTATTTATCCCAAGGGACTACTAAACAAAGAAATAATAAAGCCAATAATCACAAGTATAACAATAGCAGCTCCTGTGATTTTATTGAGCCACCATAAACGACGAAGGTTAATTTTAGAGCGAAATAGACTAATTATTGACGAAAGAATAAACCACCAGAACGAAGCGCCAATGAGCACTCCTCCTATTAAAATAAATTGATTTGATGCTTCGTCGCCAGGCTTAACTGCACCAAAGCTGGCGAAAAATGCCAAAAATAAGAAAATGGCCAGAGGGTTTGAAATGGTGATAAGGAAAGTGGAGAAAAAATCCTGAAATAGATTTCCCTTCCCTTTTCGTTGCTTGCGGAGCTGAACTGCCGGGTTGCTGTAAAAGATATTGATACCAAGCACAATAAGTAAAATAGCACCAAATATTTGAATGTATAGCAGTTGCTGCTCAATAAAAGTAACAATAAAAGAAAGACTAAAGCCCGCAATAACTGCATAGATGGTATCGCTAAAGGCAGCACCCAGGCCAGATATAAAACCCGATAGGCGTCCTTTATTGAGCGTTCGTTGAATACATAACACGCCAATGGGACCCAACGGAACGGATGCCGAAAACCCAATTATCATTCCGTCGATTAAATATTGTACTAACATTAATTGCTTTTAGTAACTATCCTACTTCTTCTTTGACAGTAAAGTATAAAGTGTTTGGTTTAAATTAATCAACTTTGTGCTATCAACCAAACCATGCGAATTATTTTGCCCAGAATTATCGCATAAGCATTATATATATTACCGATACGAACAAGCCTTAAGCTCTAAATCTTAATTTTAACCTTGATTAAGTGATTTAAGAGTTTTAAGGAAACGCAAAAATAGAAGAAAAATCAACAGATTAAAATTTAATGCAATTTCAATGTGCAGGGGGCAAATGTCAAATTATTCCATACGTTTTAATAGGCTTAATGTATGGGATAAATATTATATGTTGAAATATATGCATAAACTTTAAAATTTTAACTTTATTTTAACATTTAATTAACATGGCTCATTTTAATACTACTTACTTTAGCGGCCTTAAACATGACGTAATAAATACGGATAATGGAAAATATTTATGTAGTGCTGATAGTTGTGCTTTTTGCACTGGCAATTTCAGATTTAATAGTGGGCGTTAGTAACGACGCCGTTAACTTTTTAAACTCGGCAATGGGAGCTAAAGTAGCCTCTTTCAAGGTCATCATGATAATTGCCGCAGTTGGTATTTTTATCGGCGCCACATTTGCGAGTGGTATGATGGAAGTAGCCCGCAAAGGCATTTTTAATCCACAACACTTCTACTTCTCCGAAATCATGGTCATCTTTTTGGCGGTAATGATAACTGATGTACTGTTGTTAGATGTGTTCAATACCTTTGGTATGCCCACATCAACTACCGTTTCCGTTGTGTTTGAATTGTTGGGGGGTGCCATTGCAGTATCTATTATAAAAGTTTGGCAAAATGACAACTTACCTTTAAGTGATTACATTAATACTGCTAAAGCTTTAGCTATTATAGCGGGCATACTGCTATCTGTAGTTGTGGCCTTTTCGGTGGGGGCTGTGGTGCAATTTATAACCCGGATGTTTTTTACTTTTAACTACGATAAGAAACTAAAATACCTGGCTGCCATTTGGGGTGGTATAGCCATAACTGCGATTACCTATTTTATTATTATCAAAGGAGTGAAAGAGGCGTCCTTCATGGACGATCAAGTGAAAGCATTTATCGCAGACAATAAAGGTAAAATTATTCTCATATGCTTAGTAGGTTGGACAGTTTTGTTAGAGTTATTACATATGGTCTTTAAAATTGATATACTCAAGCTTACTGTTTTAGCAGGAACATTTGCATTGGCGGTGGCCTTTGCCGGAAACGATTTGGTAAACTTTATAGGTGTGCCATTGGCTGGTCTCGAAGCGTTTAAGGTTTATAGCTCATCGGTGGTAGCAGCCGAGAGTTTGTCAATGGAATCTTTGGCCGGTGCTGTACAAACAGACACATTTGTACTCGTAATAGCCGGATTAATAATGGTAGTTACCTTATGGACATCTAAAAAAGCCCGTAAAGTTGTAAAAACTTCACTCGACCTATCACGTCAAAATGAAGGCGAAGAGCGATTTGGTTCGTCCTACTTATCTCGTGCCATTGTGCATGGTACGGTAAATGCTACTTCGCTTGCCAATAGTTTATTTCCGAATCGATTTAAGGCTTTTATTGCAAAGCGATTTGATTCAACGGAATATGACGAAAGGCGCAATGCTATGGGGAAAGAAGCTCCTGCATTTGACATGATAAGAGCGTCGGTAAACTTGGTTGTAGCTAGTTTACTTATATCTATGGCTACTTCTTATAAGTTACCACTATCAACCACTTATGTAACCTTTATGGTAGCAATGGGAACCTCCCTTACGGATGGGGCGTGGGGAAGAGATAGTGCTGTTTACCGTATAACAGGTGTGCTTTCTGTTATTGGTGGTTGGTTTTTGACTGCCTTCTCGGCTTTTACAGTTGCGTTTATTATAGCCGTAATTATTTCTTTTGGAAGCTTCTATGCTGTGTTTGTATTGATAATTATGGCTGTTATTTTACTGTATAGAACACACGTAGTAAGCAAAAAACGTACAGCCATTGAGCTGGCAACAAAAGATGTAGAACTCGAAGAAATAGACGAAAAAGCATTGGCCAAAGCATTGTTTAACAAGTGTACCAAAAATGTAACTGTTTCGTTAAACGAGATGTCCGATCTGTTTTCATCTGCCTTAACCTGCTTTCAAGCCGAGAACCGCAAGGAGCTGAAAATGAAAGTTAAAGACATTAACCGTATTAACAAAACCATTAAAAAGTATAAAGACAATATATATAAAACGGTTAAAAAGCTGCAAGAATCGGATATAGACTCCAGCTTACACTATGTGCAAGTGATTGATTACTTGCGCGAATCGGCTCACTCGCTAACCTATATCGCAAAACCACTGTTTGCTCATTTGGACAATAATCATTCGCCTTTTACACCGGATCAGTTTAAAGAGGTGAGCGTTTTAAAAGGCGAAGTACAGGTGTTGATAAATAAAGTGGTTAGGATGATACACAAAGGATCGTTCCAAAATTTAGAAACAATACAACTGGATTTGACGGCCATGGTTGCTGATCTTAAAGACTTGCGTAAAAAGCAATTGCGACGCATTAAAAAGGAAAAGTCGAGCACCCATACCAGTATGTTATATCTTAACTTTTTGCACGAAACACAAAACCTTATCCTGCATTTAGGCAATGTGCTAAAAGCGCAACGCGACTTTGGGAATTATAATAATTCGTAACTTAGTTACATTCTTCCATAACGAAAAATCCTTCCATCCTCTTATTTTTAAGGAGATGGAAGGATTTGTTTTTTGTATTATACTTGCGCATTCATTCACACCCACGCAGAATATTTTTCTGATGGTCTATGCCTATGATTAAATACACAGGTAAGGAGTACTTTATTTATATTTGTAAATATTACCTAAACTAAAAAACATTTAGATGGAATCGATTATTAGTTTTTTTGTAAATAAAGCAGCCCAATTTCCAAACAACACATTGCTATGGGAAAAAGATAGGCAGACCTTTAAAGCCACCAGCTATAACGATTCGTTAAATATAGTTAAGCAGTTGGCTTTAGGTTTAAAGGCTTATGGCATTGTACCCGAGCAAAGAATCGCTTTGCTTTCGGAAGGTCGTAACCTTTGGCTTATGAGCGAACTGGCTGTGTTGAGCAACAGAGCCATCACGGTGCCGCTTAGTACAAAATTAGAAGCCGATAATGACTTGATATTTCGACTGCAACATTCGGAAAGTAGCGTTATTATTACTTCGGAAAGCCAGTTGGCAAAAATAAGGAAGATCAAAAGGAAATTGCCGCAACTCAAACAAATAATTGTTTTTACACCCAATAGCTCGCTGGAGGAAGATGAGCTGGATATTCAACAATTCATTGATTCTGGAAAGGAAGTTCTGGCTAGCGATGCACGTGCGTTTGAAAAATTAGTTGCCGATGTTAATCCCAGCGACATTGCCACTATTACTTACACATCAGGCACTACGGCACAGCCCAAAGGTATTATGCTAACGCAGCGAAATTATACTGCTAATGTTGAGCAGGCTTTTAGCTACATAAATATTCCTGCACATTATCGCACCTTAGTGGTTTTGCCTTGGGATCACGCCTTTGCCCATACCGCGGCCTTGTATGCATTTATGGATACGGGTGCCAGTATTGCTTCGGTACAAGTTGGAGCAACGCAAATTGAAACCCTTAAAAATTTCACCAACAACATTCGCGAAATCCAACCACACGTGCTGATGAGTGTTCCGGCTATGGCTAAAAACTTTAAAAAGAACATTGAAAAAGGAATTGCTCAAAAAGGAAAAATAATTAATGGGCTGTTTGGTTTTGCCTTAAAACTATCCTATTGGTACAACGGAACGGGAAACAACAAAGGACAAGGTATTAAATGGGTGGCCAAACCACTTTTAAAATTATTCGACACAATTATTTTTAGTAAAATTAAAACAGGTTTTGGCGGCAACTTAACTTATTTTATCGGAGGAGGTGCATTGTTAGACTTCGACCTACAGCAATTTTTCTATGCCATAGGCATTCCCATGTATCAGGGTTATGGATTAAGTGAAGCATCGCCCATCATTTCGGCCAATACGCCACGCTATCATAAACTGGGTTCCTCTGGAAAAGTCGTGGATAAACTACAAATAAAAATATGTGGTACGGATGGAGAAGCTTTAGAGATTGGTAAGACTGGTGAAATTGTAGTCAAAGGAGAGAATGTGATGCATGGCTACTGGAAGAATCCAGAATCTACGCAGGAAACCATTAAAAAAGGATGGCTTTTTACGGGTGATTTGGGCTATTTGGATGAGGATAACTATCTGTACGTTAAAGGCAGGTTTAAAAGCTTATTGATAGGTTCCGACGGCGAAAAGTACAGCCCCGAGGGTATCGAAGAAGCTATTGTGGATCAATGCGAACTGATTGACCAAATAATGCTCTATAACAATCAAAGTGCATACACCGCTGCAATAGTAGTGCCTAATTTGGAAAAAATGAAAGCTTTGGCAAATCACTATAGTTACCCAGAGATAATTGGGATGATAGAAAAAGAATTAAATATATTTAAATTGGACGGAAAGTTGGGAACCCTCTTCCCACAACGATGGCTGCCCTCTACTTTTGCCATTGCTCCAGAAACATTTTCAGAGCAGAATAGGCTGATAAACAGTACAATGAAAATGGTGAGGGATAAAGTCGCTGACTATTTTAAGGAGGAAATAGAATTATGCTATACTCCAGTAGGAAAAAAAGCCGATAACATAAAAAACATTGAGAATATGAAAATTTTGCTTCGATAAAGTAGGATAAAAATCGACTTTAATTATCAAATATTCTTGTTTCATCTCTAAAAATCTTCATCTTAGCTAAAATATCCTAAATAAATCAGTAATAGTGGCGCAAGATTGATTATAAATTTTATTTTTGCATCTATTTGTAATTTAGTACTTAGTGATATTTCGATGTTTTTTAAACGAGCGAAAAATACTGCGTATTTAAATACTGATAAAAAGATTTTACTTTTTCTAAACTTTTTGTCATTTTTACACGTATTAAACCTGTTGATAAACTAATCTCAATGCAGCAATACTTTATAAAGGCGGTTTTAGCCTGTATGATTTTACTTCTTTCTACATCTGTATCATCGCAATACAGAAAGAAAAGAAATCAGTTTCTTGAAGGTTTTAAAATCCAACCTAAAGCAGGTATAAACATGTTTTATGGCGATTTGGTTTCCGAATCCAGAACAAACTATGTGTTTGGTGTGGTGGCCGAAAGGGAATATACGTCGTATCTTAATGCCCGCATCGACCTAAATTATGGCTCCATGAAGGGTACCCAAATAAACGCAGGTAATACCCTGGCATATGCTAGTTTCGAAAATACATTTATTCAACTTGGCTTAGGTGCCACTTTCAGACCCTTAGATTTTGCTTACGGTTTATTTAAACAACGTTTTTTTAATCCTTATGTGATTGGTCAGCTTAGTTTAATTCAATACAACGCTACCGAATATAAGGGTCCACTTCACACTGACCCCAATGGAGGAATATGGCGGGAAAGAAGTGGTATAGCACCTGGAGTATCTTTTGGTGCAGGACTGAATTATTATTTTAGTAATCGATTGAGCCTAACCCTGGAAGCGGTAGGTACAGCAGTTTTTGGCGACGAGCTAGATGCCCATAAAGAATGGTATGGTGGTGATGGAGAAGTACATGTAACAGAAAGTGATGACTTTTTTTATGTGGCTACAGTAGGTGCTACCTATTTGTTTGACGATAGTCAATGGAAAAACTCACCAAAATACAACAGAAAGGCTTACCTAAAAACCAGAAGCTTATTTAAGAAATCTAGTAAGAAATATAAACGGCCAAAAGCTCGTTCAAAATCGAGACGATACAAAAGATAATTTAAAAGCTCCCATTGGGAGCTTTTTTTATGCCTTATTTTTTACAGCCAGTTTAACGTTAATAGCAAACTAAATGGTGTATTATTGGTTATTTTTGTATTTGATACTATCACTATATTTAAAATGGATTTAAAAATTACATCGGATTTTGTACCTACTGGTGACCAACCTGAAGCAATCAAGCAATTAACACGCGGACTTATAGATAAGGTACCGCACCAAACCTTGTTGGGGGTAACCGGGTCGGGAAAGACTTTTACTATTGCCAACGTGATTGAAAAAGTGCAGCGCCCTACCTTGGTGTTGAGCCATAATAAAACCCTTGCTGCGCAGCTTTATGGCGAGTTTAAAAATTTCTTCCCAGACAATGCGGTTGAGTATTTTGTTTCGTATTACGATTATTATCAGCCCGAAGCCTACTTACCCGTTACCGATACCTTTATTGAAAAGGATCTATCCATCAACGAAGAAATAGAAAAATTAAGGCTTAGTACAAGTTCTTCCCTGTTATCAGGTCGGAAGGATGTTATTGTTGTTTCTTCGGTTTCGTGTATTTATGGTATCGGAAACCCCGAAGATTTTCATGCGAATGTTATCAGCTTAAAGTTAGGGCAGAGTATTGGGCGAAATCAGCTTTTAAGGCTGTTGGTGGATAGTTTGTATTCGCGTAATGAGGTGGAATTTAAACGAGGTAACTTTAGGGTTAAAGGCGATAATGTTGAGATTTATCCAGCATATGCTGATGACGCCTATCGTATTGGCTTTTGGGGAGATGATATAGAAGAAATTACCATTTTCGATCCTGAAAACGGAACTTCAATTTCAAACCAGGAGGAACTACTTATATATCCCGCCAATTTATTTGTGACCACTAAGGAACGCACGCAACAGGCTATACATATGATTCAGGACGACATGATGGAGCATGTGACATACCTAAAAGATATTGGCAAGCCTTTAGAGGCCAAGCGGATTGAGGAAAGAGTTACCTACGATTTGGAGATGATACGAGAGTTGGGCTATTGTCCTGGCATTGAGAACTACTCGCGCTATTTTGACGGACGAAGCCCTGGTACGCGCCCATTTTGCTTGTTGGATTATTTTCCGGATAATTTTATGATGGTGATAGACGAGAGTCATGTTACCATACCCCAGATACGCGCCATGTACGGTGGCGACAGATCGCGAAAAGAAACCCTTGTGGAGCACGGTTTCCGTTTGCCAGCAGCTATGGACAATCGCCCATTAAAATTTGAGGAGTTCGAAGATATTGTTAAAACGGCAATTTATGTTTCGGCCACACCTGCTGATTATGAGATAGAAAAAAGTGAGGGTGTAATTGTTGAACAGGTGATCCGACCGACAGGCTTGTTAGATCCGATTATTGATGTTCGCCCCAGCTTAAACCAAATAGATAATCTTTTAGAGGAGATACGTAAACGCAGTGCCGTAAACGAAAGGGTGTTGGTTACCACACTTACTAAAAGAATGGCAGAGGAGCTGTCGGCCTATCTTAAAAAATTAAATATACCGTGCGAATATATCCACTCCGATGTAGATACCCTTGACCGGGTAGAGATTTTGGAAAATTTACGCAAAGGTGTATTCGATGTACTGGTGGGAGTTAATCTTTTGCGCGAGGGACTGGATTTGCCCGAAGTTTCATTGGTAGCTATTTTGGATGCCGATAAGGAAGGTTTTTTGCGTTCGGAGCGCTCCTTAACCCAAACAGCTGGACGGGCTGCCCGTAACATCAACGGACTGGTGGTTATGTATGCCGATAAAATTACCCAATCGATGCAGAAAACCATAGATGCTACCAATCACCGACGCGAAAAGCAATTGAAATACAATCAGGAACATGGCATTACCCCTGAACAAATCCATAAAAAACAAACCAGTGTCCTATCTAAAGGTAAACCAGGTGAAAAAGCTTATATCGAACCCGAAGGAATAGATTTTGCTGCCGACCCAGTTGTGGCTTACATGAGTAAAGATGGATTGGAAAAGGCCATAGCTAAAGCTAAAAAAACAATGCAAAAGGCTTCAAAGGAGCTTGATTTTATATCCGCAGCGCAATATCGCGACGAGATGTACAAGTTACAGAAAATGTTGAAGGAGAAGGTTTAATTAGCCAATGGCCAATAGCTGATAGGCACTAGCCATCAGCCATTAGCTAATAGCCACAAGCTATTTCTCCATTTCTTTATAAACTAAGGCACTTGCGCCAATAATAGCAGCGTTTCCACTGTCTAATTCTGAAGGAAGTATTTTAATTTTATTTTTAAAAATAGGAAGCAGATGTTCTTCCATGCTTTGTTTTGTTGGCTTAAATATATAATCTCCTGCTGCTGTAGGTCCGCCAAATAAGAAAATTGCTTCGGGACTTAGGACATGAACCGTATCGGCCAAGCCTTGTCCTAAATACTTTCCTGTGAGCTCAAACACTTCTAGCGCAACCTTGTCGCCTGCTTCAGCTGCATCAAATATCATTTTTGAATCTAGTTCCTTAAAAGATTTGCCAGCTAGTTTGGAGTCATTCGCATTGTATTTGGCAATTAACTCAAATGCAGTTCTTTTCATTCCAGGTGCCGAGCAGTATGCCTCCAAATGTCCTAAGGCACCACATCCGCAAAGTCTCCCTCCAGGAATTAAAGTGGTATGTCCACACTCCCCGGCAAAACCATCGTGACCATAAACCAGATCGCCGTTTACAACAATGCCACTACCTACGCCGGTACCCAGTGTGTACATCACAAAATTCTTCATGTTTTTTGCTCCGCCATAAATCATTTCGCCAATCGCAGCGGCATTTGCATCATTAGTGAGAGCAACATATTCGTATTCGGGGAATCGTTTTTTTAACAATTCAACAAATGGAATAATACCTTTAAAAGATAAATTGGGTGCGTAATCAATAGAACCGGTATAATAGTTGCCGTTTGGAGCACCTACACCTATTCCCATTACCGATAACACCTCATTTGTCGGAGATATCATATCGCGAATAGCTTTGGCCAAATCGTCCATGTATTTTTCAATATTTCCATGACTTGGGGTTGAGATTCCTCCTTTAGCAATCACTTTCCCTACGTCATCAATTAGCCCAATAGTGGTGTTAGTTCCACCTATATCTACTCCAACTGCAACTTTTTTCATGTTTAATGTTTTTAATTATTTGATTATTTAAAGTTTAACTAAATTAAAATGTAAAATGATTACGATTAGCTCAAAAATATAAAAAAAAGCACACCCGTTTGTATAAAAAGCAAATATCAGTTACTTCGTATCGAAATTTAGTAAAAATAGTTGCCCTGGAATCTACTATTTCTTTTTTCTTTTTTTACGTTTGGATACATTCTCTTTTGAAACAAAATCATCATGTTCACTGATTAAGCTTTTCCAATCGGCATGGCTCTCATCCGAAAAGTCGATGGTTTGTGAATAGTCGTCCTTGTCTATCTCCAACCTTTTGATAGGCTTACCCAAAAAGCTTTCTATCTCCTTTAATATTTCTTTTTCCTCTTCGCTGCAAAACGTTACAGCTTGTCCTTTTTCTTTAGCTCGTCCGGTGCGACCAACACGGTGCACATAGTTTTCCGATAGCTCTGGCAAGTCATAGTTTACTACAAATTCAACCTGTGGAATGTCTATACCACGGGCACTCACATCCGTAGTTATCAGCACTTTCGTGTCTCCTTTTCGAAACGAATCCAAAACTCGTTTACGATCGTCCTGCTCCATGCCACCATGGAGCGATTTTGACGGTATGCCAACTCTTTCCATGGCTTTTTCTACCCTTTCGCATCTAACCTTGGTACGCACAAATACAAGTATTTTGCTCTCGGCATGTTCCTTAAGCAAACGCTCCAAAAAGAAGCGCTTGTCATCCATTTCGATATAAGCAACAGAGTGATCGATGTTTTTGGCTACTGGATCCTTGGGCGAAATTTGTATGCGAATAGCATTGGTAACCAATGAATAAGCTATTTTTTTAATAGTCTCGTTGATGGTGGCCGAAAAAAACAGCGTCTGCCTCTTTTTGGGCAGATAGGTCATCAAATCTCTTATGTCCTTGATAAAACCCAAATCAAGCATATGGTCGGCCTCGTCCAAAATTAATATCTCGGTACGGTTGAGCTTAATAAAACCACGACTTGCGAGGTCAAACATTCTGCCTGGCGTAGCTATAAGTACATCCACTCCGTTTTCGAGTTTAGCAATCTGTGGACCTTCTTCCACTCCTCCAAAAACACAAAACGACTTTACACTGGTATGTTTGCCAATAGTTTCGAAAACCTGATGAATTTGAATGGCCAACTCCCTTGTAGGTACCATCACCAAACATTTAATACCATCGGCTCTGTTCTTTATTTTGCGCACATGTAATTGATGGATAATGGGAATAGCAAAAGCAGCGGTTTTACCTGTTCCGGTTTGTGCTATGGCCAACACATCTTCCCCTTTTAGTATGGGAGGGATAGATTTAAACTGTATATCTGTTGGTCGGCGGTATCCCAATTTGGCTAAACTGGTTTTTATGCCCGCTGTAATGGAGTAATCATCAAAAATCATAAGTGTATCGCTCTATCTATATAGTGCAAAGATACTTTTAATTGCGCCTTAATAAAAGCCTTGTTTTATATAAGTGGGCTTTAATAAAAACGAGCTATTTTGTAGGTTTATAATCGTTCTGCAATTTTCAAGAATGTATATCATTGACTATGAATGCATTAATGGTGATTTTTGTATTTATTAAGAAAAAAGTGCACTATTTTCATTTTAACTCTTTCCTTTGATTCAAGTAATTTGTACATTAACTTATAATTCTAAATGAAAAAGCAATGGAAAAGTGGGCACGAAAACTTCAATTAATTGTAATTAAAAGAGATGCTCTATTGCATCAACTCAATAGCATTACAGGCGAAACTCACTCCTATTTGTCGATAAAGTATTTAGGCATTAATAATTTTAAGGAGGCCGAAACTAAAATAATTTTTTCGCAGCTTCAAAAAGCTATTCTAGAATATAACGAGGCTTTAAAGGAGCGGGATGAAAAAATGCTTGGTAAATTTTTGGACAGTTTAATTCATGAAAAGGCACCAACTAAAGAAAGTAGAAATTGGTGTGCCTTTAAATATTAAGATTGAGGCATCTTTTTAACTGATTTGATATATAAAAACAAGTACGAAAAGAGGTAGCTTGTACCGCTGTTCAATCATCTGTGCAGCTTAATAATATGTTATGACAAAGCACGAAGATGATGGAGCGGTTAGTAAAACAAAGGAGAACAATCTCAGATTTTATAGCGATGGTTATACGATAGCATCAAACGAAATTACCGATTTCAAGAGTCTGACACCATTATTTAGGGGCATTCAGAAGCAATATCTAGCTATAAGTGAACTAACACACTCTTTTGCCAAACGTACTTACCAGCAAAATCGGCCTATAGTTTGTGTTAAAGGTTGCAGTTGGTGCTGCTTTCAGCCCGTCTACCTGACTACGCAAGAGGCTTTATTACTATACGAGTACGTTATGCAAGCTTCTGATGCACTACAAATTAAGGCCATACAAAGCAAATCTGAAAAAAAATTTAAAAAAACAAAAAATCTACCCGAAGATAAGAAGCAACACATCATCCATGCCTGTCCGTTTTTGGTGGATAATTCCTGTTCGGTTTATCCGGTACGTCCCATGGCTTGTCGCATCTACCTGTCGAAGGATGTGGATTCGTGCAAAAAGAAATATGATAATCCGGGCGACAAAACAATTTTTCCGGCACTGTTTAACTTTCCGTTAAATGTAGGTAGATATATGAACGAGGGCTTTGCAGCATTTTTAAAGGGGAAAGGAAAGGAAATAAATGAACTGACCATAGAAGAGTTTATGATTGAACATTTTAAAAATCCGGATTACAGCAAAGAATGGCTTTCCTTAGATATTAATATGGAAAGGGAATTTAAAGAAAGCGATAAATAGACAAGTTTCTATTGCTTAGATTATGGAGTAGTTCAAAGAGGCAATAGATTTAGCCCGAACAACTGGTTGGCACCAATCAATGCAAAAAACAATCCAAGTAAACCATATATAATCCTCGCACCGTTAATACCAAAAGCTTTTATCAGAAACTGGGCTTTACGCTGATTAAAAAAGTAATGCCAATTAAGGAGTGCTGCAATAAAAAGGATTAATCCGAAAAATAAAAAAAGTCCATTCAAAATTATGCTTTGTTCCATATAGTCATCAGCCTTCTAAAATTATTTACTTGTGAAATTTAATACAAAAAGGACGCTCAACCTCTGCCGCATCGGGCAACATAGTAAGCTTTCCATTTTCTTTGTTTCTCTTATACACTGATATGTTATTGCCGTCGCGGTTTGCTGATAATAAATAATTTCCGCTTGGGTCGATGGCAAAATTTCGGGGCCAATTGATGCCATCAGTCATAAATTCGACCCATTGTAAATTTGAATCGTTCACTGCAAACACAGCGATGCAGTTAAACCCCCGGTTGGAAGCATACAAGTAATTACCATCGGGCGAAAAATGAATATCGGCAGCCTTTGCCTCACCTGCAAAGGTGTCGGGCAATATGCTCAAGGTTTGTATTTCATCCTTGTAGATTCCAGAAGAATCTTTGGCAAAGGTGGTCACAGTGCAATTTAACTCATTTAATACTGCTAACATTTTACCGTTGGGGCTAAAATCAAAATGACGTGGCCCTGCACCTGGTTTGCACATCATGGAATCAACACTTACCAAACCATCGTTGGTCATTTTATACACCATGAGCTTATCTGCACCCAAATCCGCGGCATAAATAAAGTCGCTTTGTGGATCTATGTCAATTGAATGTGCATGAGGTTTATCCTGACGGCTTTGATTTGGACCGCTTCCATAGTGCTTTACTGAGTTTAGGTAGCTTAATTTACCATCATCGAGTTTATAAGCACACACCTCTCCAGAGCTATAATTGGCAACCATCACTCGTTTTCCCGATTTGTCCAGTGCAACGTAACATGGCCCTTGTCCTGGAATAGCTGCCTCGGATATTAAGGTGAGTTTACCATTGGATGTATCTATATCGTAATGATTAAGCACCGATCCATTCCCATCCTTTTGTTGGCTTCGACTTAGTGCAAGCAATACATTGTTTTCAGTATCTATTTCAAGGAAATTAGGGTTATTTGTTTTGTTGGCAAGCATAGGTTGAGATATTTGTCCACTAAGCGTATCAAAATAGCAATATTCAATTCCTTTTAACGAATCATCGGTAGAGGTGCCTATATACATCAAAACCTTAGCGTTGGGTGTAGGTTGGTTGCACGAGCACACTACAAAAATGATACTTAGTAGATATAATATTCTGATCATGACTGGATATTTAAATTTTGAACAAGATGAAAAAGAAAAATGAAGATCGGAAGGTAGTAAAAATGGACCAAATAAATAGAGACCCCAGCTATTTAATTGTATAAAAAAGGCAGTTTCAACGAAACTGCCTTTTTTTAATTAGGATGAAAAATTACTTTTTAAATAATGGATCTAAGCCAAAGGTACCCACCAAGTCTTGCAAATATTGATTAGACTTAACGTATTCCATCCTTTTTTTAGCCACCGAAACCCTGTGGTTTATATCCATTTTTTCTACCAGGCCTGCGTTTTCATCTTTGCTGGCAAAGTCCTCAAGATAAACCAATTGAGTGGATATTAATTCGAGTTCTTTCTTCTGTCTAAGAAGTAGTCTTTCTTTATACCAATTGCTCTCTAAAACATAATCGCGGTTGAAATACTTACGAAGCTCTGGATCACTTATTTCTTTACCCTCGTATTGGCCATATGCCATAATGTGCAACAGAATTTTTAAAGGAGGAATAGCTGCTTCAACACTTCCATCTTCGAAATAAGCCAAGGATACTTTCTTCTGTGCTTCCACAATATTGTTTATACCGTCGGCAAAATCGTCCATGCCTTGCAATTCAGGCTTTAACATTTCCTCGTTAAATACGGCTTGAGGCTCATCGAATAAGCGGTTCATACACCTAAAGGCAAATTTCTTGGTAATCCTGTATCCCAATCGGCTTGCCATTACTCTTTTGCCTTCATACTCAAAGTCATCCATTTTTTCCAAACAACCAGTTTCAATTAGCAACTTGGCGTCTCTGTCCTCGGGTACCAAACGCGCCCATATCTCCGGAATCAAAAGGCTTATGTCGTGGTCGAAGCGAGAGTTACCTACGTATCCTGCTGCAGAGCTAAAACCTTGGTATTCGGTTAATATATACGAAAGAAGTGCATTGTTCAGGTCGGTAGTAGGCACTAGCATATTAAAAGGTCCTTTTGTTAATGCGCCCTCGGAGCCTGCACCAGTTGTTGATGGTGACTTACCCGTTAAACTACAAATAAAGTCCATGAACAACTCAGGAAGTTCCTGGTAGTGGATGGGGTTGTAAACACTTAATGCACGGATATTATTCGCTCTATCGGCAGGGTTGTTCCTACGACCCGGTAATACAGCATTTACGATGTTAACAACAGGAGCGTCAGACTTTACTTTTCTGCGTAATCGCATACCAACATCAGCCAAATAACTATCTTCTGTTTCAGTGGCATAGATATTTTTTTGCAGGTAACGCGGATTTTTGGTAGGCCCATCTTCCACAACACGCGTGTGCGATGGGGTTACAAAATAACTGTCGTGATTCGTCTCGGCCACCTTGGTAATTAAATCCTTTACCGGCTGGGTATATTCGTCAAAACTGATGGCATCTTCAATTAATTCAATGGCATCGGCTTTACGCATGGGCTCGTAGTTGGTAAGGAAAGTACCACTTTGAACAATATCCGCCTCTGCATCAATATCATATCCTCTAATAATTGCCTCGTCGGGTCGTTGGAACAGATAGCTTTCGCAGTTCTTAGTAACCTTTACACTTTTATTTTTGTACTCTGGATTCAGGTACTCAATTTTTGATGCAGGCAAAGTAATGGTAGCACTAATATCATCTTCCATCTGTATTTTATGGCTTGGAACAAAGTCGGAACGTAATTTATGAACCAACCAGTTTTGATCCTTGCTAAAGCCTATACGTACGTAACTACCAATTACCGGGTGGTTTTTGTACATCAAAGTTGTACCGGCACGTCCATTAATTATTTCGGTGGTCATGTACTCTTTCCAGTTACCGTTTTCCATATCGTGGCGGTATAAGCGCTTCACAAAAAGAACCAAGGTGCGGATATGCTCCGGCATATCCTCTAAAAATTTGTTGTACTCATCGCTGTATTGGTCGGAGGGTGTAAGAAGTTTTACGGCAGATCCCAGTGTTCGTTTGGGGCTCAGGAACGATCGCGATACACCAGCATCGGGACGAATATTTTTCCATCTGTTAGAGTAATCCTTATTGATGATTTCGTCGGCCAATTTAAAATCTTCCTGCAAGTTTTGGATGTTAAAATTACCGTATTTGATGGCGTTTTGCAGTGATTTTGAAATCTCCGACTTACCTCCACCCGAAACTGTACATGGCTTATGGCAGAACATTCCTTCGGCATTGGTATGAATAATCCGCCATAATTTTTGGGTAGGATGTTTTACCAACTGAAATTTATCACCCGAAGGGTTAACGTAGGTTTTATCAGGGGAGAGCTTCAGGGCAAACTCTTTTCCTTTAATATCCCAGCTTACGTTGCTTTTTTGAATATCGATATTGGCAAACTCTGGAATATAAACAATGTTTGGATACTTTTTGTCGATGGCATATCCCTCGGGTTTAACGTCAGCTCTGTGCGCTAAAAGCTTCATGGCATCGTTAAAGTTGTACTTGTTATTGTGCTTTTCCATGAAGTTTTGGCCAAAAACATTTTCGCCCATAACGCCCCGTGGATAGGCTATTGCGCCACCGGCATGTTCCTCTTCAACCAATCCGTAAAGGTTAGCTGAATAGCTAATTTGTGTTTTGATTTCCTTTTTAGAATATCCAAAATAGTTATCGGCAATTAAAGTTACCACCACGCCTCTGTCGTCGCGACAGGTTACTTTAAATGCACCGCCCTCGTTATACAGTTCGTCTTCTTTTTCCCAGCACATGCCATCTGTTTTCTGGCGTGCGGTAGCTTTCGAAATGTGGGGCAGTCCAATGTCTTTTTTCTTGAGTTGTGTTAATTGTGGAGCCAGTACTATGCAACCTGTGTGCCCGGTCCAATGCTCTATGTCAAGTGCGGCATCGTTTTGTGCCAAGTTATGGTCGCCGGCGTTGCCAAATATATTCTCCACAAAATCGAGGTTGCTGGCCAGTGATCCGGGTGCAAAAAAGCGGACTTCCATGCTTTTTTCGTCGATAAAACCTTCTACTTTAGGGCATACGATAGGGCGTTGCAACAGAGACAGCATCACCTTAGCCTGATCTTTTTGATTGGCTGTAAACGGCAAATTTTTAGACTCTTCGGATGGATTAAAGGCTGCATTTAAAAGATGGGCAAATGTTTCTTTAGGTACTTCTTTTTTATCTAAAGGAACCGGCAATCCTCCCGCCACGATATGAAAGGTGCCTTTTGTTGTCCTTTTATCGCTGGCTGGGTTATTTAATATCCCTTGCTTAATACGATAGGAGTTTACTAAATCATTTTTAAAAGTATCGCCATTGGGTGGCAAGCTTACTTCGCGAGCTAGTCCTTTTTGGTTCAATACCAGTGTGTCGTTGGGAATACGTAGCGACTTATCAATTTTAACATCCTTGAGGTAATCATCAATAAAGTTTTGTATCCGGGTATCCACTGGCGACAAATGATCCGTTAGCAATCTGGATTTCTCTCTAAAACTACTTATGAGACCCTCCGTCAAGTTAAGGAATTTGGCATTCGAAAGCTTTTTTTCAGCATCTGTTTCATCATGGAAAAGAGGCTGTCCAAGAGCGGCCAGTTGAAGGTTAATGTATTGGATCATATCCTTACGATCCCTTTTGGTAGGTGTCAAATTAAATACTTCTTCTTTCATTATTATTTAATTTTAAGATTTCGCGTTTTATAAATGTCAAAAATAATCAATTAAAGATGTTTTTATCGATTTAAAATAGGTAATAATTCTTAAATATTGTGGGATTTATTAGTAAAAAAGACTTATGCTTTACAAATTGAAACAATAAGGCAGTAATTGATGTGTTTTTGTGTAAAATAAGTCGTTTATATCTGAAATTTGTAAATGAAGCTCAATTTAAATAGCTAAGATTTTGGCTATCTCAAAACTACAAAGCAGTACACTAATTTGTTTAGCTGTATGCAGTATTACAGTAAAAGTACGATAAAATTATGACTTATAGAATAGACAATTTCGGGGATATGAAAAAAATAGGAGGTGAAAGTTAAATTTTGTGCAGGTGGGTGGTGATAAACGACAGTTGGGATATTGAAAGGTAAAATGGGAACGGATTTTGAAGTTTCCAATTCAATTAAAAACCGTTCCCATCTAATTTATTCAACCGTGTCCTCATCATCTTCAATTTCTTCCTCTTCAATCTCTTCCTCAACTTCTTTTTGTTGTAATGGCTTTCTTAGTTTCTGCTCATCTTCGGTCAGTGGGCGTAAATTTGCGGGAATAGGCTCGTTAACTTCATCTTTTAAGTAAGGGAATACATCAGCTATATTACTTTCGATAATGGCTACAATGTCATAATCTACCGTCATTCCGCTCATGGATTGATTGATTCTTTCGTACGCCTCTTTCAGATCCGATGCGAGTACCAACATTTGATTGGCTACCTTTTTCTCCTTGCCTGCATCTTCGTCGATGGTAACAAACATTACTTTACACTTGTACCATTTGTCGCCATCGTCGTAAAAAAACAGATCGCTATAGTTGGCTTTTTTTATCGATGGAACTGAAAATTCGCCGGTAACATATTGCTCCATCTCGGTATGTATCCTACTTTCAGCTTCGGTATATGAAACTGCATCAATAAGATATGGAAGGTTCATCTTTTTTTCTTTACCTGTTTGTTCGTCTATCTTTTCGTACTTAACCTTGCACTCAAACCACGTATTCATTGTTTGTTTATTTTTAATTGTTTATTTAATGTGAGAGCAAAGATAATAGTGTTATTCAAAAAAATATTGTTTCATATATCATTCTTGTTATTCTTTTTTAATTATCTCTTAATTAGCGCATTATATTAGTATGAAGGATGATAGTCGAATTTATTTAAAAATAATTCATTTTTTATGTACGTGTGACTAAACCTACGATTGTCTTATGTGTGTATGCGATTAATAGCCTAAAATCAGAAGTTATGAAACAGGAACGAATTAGAAGAAATTTATATAAAGTTTTACGCAAAACAGGGGTGCCTCGAAACTTAATTTTAGAGGATGCTGCGCTACAAGAAGAGTTATTAATGGATGAGGTGGATCTTACTTGTTTTTTGTTTTTGTTAGAAACGAAATTTCAGGTAGAGATTGAAAATTCGCAGTTGCCCAAGTTGAATTCTGTAGGTTCTACCATAGAATTTCTTAAAAAGCATTGTGCCTAATGCAATTTGCATTTTGAATATAGACGAAGTTAAAGTTTAAATGTCAGATTAATATAACAGGAAACCAAGCCTTAGTGCTTGGTTTTTTTAGTTTGCGGTACCAGCTTAATTTCAATGGCTGCATTTTCAAATACCTTCTCTAATTCTTCTTCGGGGCGGATAACATTATAATCCTTCCAAAACAAAGGTTCATAAGCAACAATTTTATCGGCCAGCACATAGTTGGTTTTAAATGCTTCTGAATACCTTATCTGTTGTCCTACTCCGGGCTGGGCATCAGTAATAAGCATATCGGACGAAATCTGGTATTCGGATTTTATTTTATTACGTTTGTCCTGCATTTTAATGATAAGCTCACCTCTTACGCTATTCAATAACCATTTGGCGTTATAGGGTCTGTAATCTACACTGTAATAGGCGAATGTGGGTGTTGACTTTACTTTTTTTGCATTTTTAAGTATGAAGTATTTATTGCTATTACGCAATGTTTTTTTTGTCATGCCAAACTCGGCACGTATGAGGGCAAAACTTTCCACATCAACATACAGATCTCCTTCGTAATAAATACCATCCAGCTCGGATATGGGCTTAAACCCCAGTTTATAAGCCACTCTATTGTGCACAATCTCTTTGCCCTGATAGGTGTAGCTGTAGTTTTGCCTATCCTGACCAGAAATAAAATTGAGGTGCTTAGCCACATCAATTGTCGAAAACAGGGCAGGGCCACCAGCCAATTTTAAGCGGGCAACCGATACTTCCTTGTCTTCTACTTTCTTTCTTCCTTTAATAAATCTGGCATTTTCTGTATCATCGGTATCCAAGTACGAGCTTTTGAAAATTTCTATAACAGCCTCTGAAACTTCGATGTACTTTCCGTCTTGTTTTATCGATTCACGAAAAAAAGCGGTCAATAGCAAGGGATCGGTAAAGTAATTGCGTTCTCTGTTTTTAATTAGTTTTTTCACAATTTCATCCGCTGGCAGATAAACTACTTTTATTTCCTTTAATCGTATGGTCTGCGGCCTTAATGCAACAAGCAATGTAGTGTCGGTATTTGGAATAAGCAGGCTGTCGGACTGGTAGCCTATGGATGAAAGGTTTAACTTACTATGTATGTGCTCTCGTGGTATCAGAAAGGTAAATTCGCCTTCGGTATTGCTTGTGGTGCCCAAAGGCTGCCCTTTTATGGCAATATTCACTAATGGTATTGGTTGACTGTTATCTGCGGAAACAATCGTTCCGTTGATGGTAATATAGTTATTCAATGCAGCTTTGTCCTTATGCTGCGCTATAATCACTTGGCGACCTATGCTGCTAATTAACAAATCATAAGGGCGAAGTATATCTTTTAAAATAAAGTAAAGACTTTGCTGTTTATAGACACCGTTTACAATAGAATCGGTGGGTATTTGGGAAGGATCGTACGAAAAATCATAATCGTATAAATTATGAAGTGAATCTAATATCGCTTCAATTTTTGTAGCTGGATAATCGACATCAAGTATCTCGTACAACACATTGCTTTTGCCTTGCGCCAATACCTTATCTTGCGCAAAACAACAAGTGTTTGGCGCAATTAGTATAATGATGAGTATAAGTTGAACAGAGACTCTCATGTAGCTATAGTTGTACTGATGAATATTTATTGCAAGAATAAAAAAGTGCCAGTTTACGTACAAGCCTTACATATTCTTTTCAGACACTAAAACTAACAAATAAAACTATTCTTTTTGATATGTAAATTCAACACCATAAATACCGTTCAACACCATTACAATATGTTCGATGGTGTATTTATCGAAGGTGGTAGTTATCATTTTGCTACTTGCATCAAAATCATGGGGCATATTAAGTTTTACATAGTACACATCTTCAATAAGAGCTATGGCAGCAGGAAGTTCTTCGTTTTTAAACGCTATTTTTTTTGTTTTCCAAGCGATATAGTTGTTGTTGGCCAGTTGCATTTTCACCCAAGTATTATTTTCTGCATTGAATATAGCCTTATCTCCGGCTGTAAGCGTTAAGCTATTGTTTGGGTCGAGCATGGAAGAAACCGAAACAATACCCTCGTGCACACTCACTTCGCTGAGGCTGGTGTTGGGAAGGGCTTTTACGTTAAAGGCTGTGCCTATCACTTTAATTTGAATTTGTTGGGTGCTGATAACAAATGGACGGTCTTTATCGGAAGCAACATCAAAAAATGCTTCTCCACTCAAGGTTAAGGCTCTTTGTTCTGCCGAAAATAAGGATGGATACCGGATGCTGCTGTTGCGGTTTAGGTCGATAAGGGAGCCGTCGTTCAAATCAAGTTGTTCGATTGTATTGCTGGTTTGAGCTACCCTAAATTGCTCATTAGAAGCTATTTTGTCGGATGGGTTTAGATACATGGCAACGGCTATGATAACCGAAGCGGCAGCAGCCACTGCACCCGCGCGAAACATTCGAATTGTACGATTGTTTTTGCTCACAGTAATTGGTTTTATCCTCCGCCAAGCTTGCTCCACATCTACTTTTTCGGCAATTAGTGTACTATCTGCCTCGCCCATACTTTTGGCTATGTTGTTCCACTCAATCTGGTTATCGTCAATTGCCAACCATAGGTCAAAATGACTCCGTTCTTCGTCGGATGCTTCGCCCGAAAGTACCCGAGCTGCCAGCTCCCAGTTTATATCTTTGTTTACTGTTTTCATGCGTTTATAATTTATTTTTTTTGCCACATAGCCTGCCCCGAACTTGATTCGGGGGAACTCGCCATTTCAATCATTCCCCCTCCCGCTATGGCGGGACAGGTTTTGTGTGAGGACACTCTCATGGCTCGTTTCATACGTTTAAAAATTAGCTTTATCTTGATAATCAGAGCAATTTTTAATCATCATCTTGTGTGACCAGATTATTTGCTTCCTGCCTACCGTCAGGCAGTCGGCCATATCGGTTCTCATCACTTTTTATAGCAAGATATGATATACTTGTTTTTTTAATTCTAAAAGATTTTCTTTCAAAAATTTTAATGCTTTGCCCATTTGTGCTTCAACTGTTTTTTGCGATAAATTTAGTTTTTCGGCAATTTCTCGATATTTAAATCCATCTATCCGGTTGAGTATAAATATCTTTTTACGCTGTTCGGGTAACTGCTCAATTACATCCTTAATTTGTTGCATGGCACCTGCGTCGGGATAATTGAAAGTTTCAATCCCGTAATCGGGCTCAACCATATTTTTAAGATTAAGTTCGTGCTTTTGCCGTTTTAATTCGTTGTGGCAACTATTACGCACTGCTATCATTAAATAGGATTGCAAGGATGTAATTTCGTATTGCGCACGTTTTTCCCACAGTTTCACAAAAATGCTCTGTACGATACTTTCCGATAAATCCAAATCGTGCATAAAAGTATGGGCAAAAGCAGTAAGTCGCGCATAATATTTCCTAAACATCTTTTCGAATGCTTGCGTGTCGCCTTTTTTTATCAGCACACAAAGTACTTCATCTATATTTTTATCATTAATATGGGACATGCATGTATAATCGTTTGTTAGTAAGACAAGGTAAATACCTTTTTACCCTTATCCAAACTAAAAATAGTTATCAATTATCATTAAGCAGTCAACAGTAAAACAGTAATCAGTTGGAACGAAGGGACATCCCGTCACATTATTCAAATTTATCTTTTGACGGAAAAACAGTAAACAGTAAACAGTAAATTGCTGGAGCAACATAATATCACGTAACATTGCAAGGTGCCAATATCAGCCTATCAGAACAAAAAAGTGCTTAATTATTTGCTTAAATCCGCAAAATCCGCGTGAAAAAAGTAACCCATCTTTTTATTGCAAACGAAAAGTGACCATTACTGCGGCATGGTCGGAAGGGAAGAGTGGTGTTACCGTATTGTCGATTGTTACGGCATCAATTGCTTTAATATGCTTGCCTTTGTAGTATATAAAATCTATACGGTCGTTATAATCCTCCTTAAAAATAGGAGAGTACGTGTTGCCCGGTTTCGCGGAAGCGTCTGGCCAGATTTCGCGAAAAGCATCTGTAAAACCATCTTGTGCCATTTTTAGGGTTGCCGGAAAAGGAACCACTTTGTTATATTTTTTCGATTTATTTTCTTCCGTCCAATCAAGGTGAGAGCCGCTATTAAAGTCGCCAGCCAAAATAAGCGAACTGGAGTTCAACTCATTACTCAGTTTTACCAATTCACTTAATATAAAAGTGGCTTCACTTGCTCGTGTAGCGTTTTCGATGTTCACAATAGTGTCGGTGCTCACTGTTTCATTCATCAGTAGACCTTTGATATTTGGTTGAAAGCTTAACCAAACGGGGCATACCACCATGTGGTTATCCTCGTTGAGTAATACCTCGATGCCGCCTGCATTGATGGGTTTAAAAATGTTAAAGCTTTTTCCCAGTGGATAACGGCTCAGCAAGCAAAGGTTAAGGCTGCGACGATAAAAATAAAAATCCAAGGCATCGGCAATATATTCACCTGAGCCAAATTCCTCTTGAAGCGCTACTATGTCGGCTCCATTATTTTTAATGCATTTAACTATTTTATTTAATCCCACTGTTTTACCTTGCTGCATTCCACCATTCCAAATGTTCCAGCTCATCACTTTTATAGTTTCGCCTGCCTCCGGGTAGCTACTCAATCGTTCTTTTTTAATAACACGATAAGCATCGGCAAACTGACGATCTTCTAAGCGTTGCGACCAAACACCCACTTCATCTATCATACCGTTAAAAGTATCTTTGGTATAATCCACCGAGCCGGGATCGCATCCAATGTATAAATTATAATCGGCATCAAAACTCTGAATATCGTTAAGGCTAAGGACACCCACTAACTTTCCGTCGAAATAGGTACGGGCAACTTGTTCTTTTTTGTCCATCATGAAGCCTATCTGATGCCATTTGCCATCATTGATGCGCTGGCGTATGGGTGTTGCAGTATATTTTTGGTTCTGGTATCCATCCGATACCTCCAGTTGCCATGCGCCAGCTGGAGTTTTGGAAATAATCCATCCTCTTTCCGAATCTACACCCAAACCTTTGTTACCCACAATTCCGTAACTCTCATTATCACCCTCTTGCATTTTTATCCAAACCATTACCGAAAAGGCATTTTGCTGCGGATGAATAAACTCGCCCTTTGTTTCAATTACCAACGGTTTGCGATAAAATGAGGTGCCCGATAAATTAAGAGACGAATCTATTAGTCCTGAGCCATACGACATTTTCTGATTTCCAAAAATTTTAAATTGCTCTATGCCCGAAGAAGCATTGTTGCCATTAAAACTAAAATACAACAGCGGCACAGACGGAATTTTGGATGATGATCCGTACTGCGTACATGATGCCAACAGTAGATAAACTATTAGGACAGATACTAATTTAGAGATCGAATTCATGAATCGCTGGATGTGTGTTTATATTTTGCTTGTTCGTGTAAATAGGGTGCAAGGTTACATTATTGTTCGTTGTTTTGATGAAATAAAATATTCTCATCCCCGGTCATTCTGATTTATTTTATGTATAAAGATAATTAATTGAGCGAATAATTTTTTTTTCTTAAATTGAGGGTAAGTATATTTGAGAATGGATAAACACTTAAACTTAACTGTCATGAAAAAAGTGCTGATTATTATTGCCATAGTACTAGTCGTAGCCATAGGTTCTGCCGTTATATGGTTGTGGACCCTGGATGGAACGTATGATGTGAAACGATCGATCACGGTCAACAAAGCTAATGCCGATGTTTTTTATCTGGTGCAGGATTTTAATAAATGGACGGCTTGGTCGCCCTGGTTGAGTATGGAGCCCAATGCCAAAGTGGATATCACCGGCAATGGGACAAATGTTAACGATGAATATACATGGTCGGGAGAACTTGTTGGTGAGGGAACTATAACGCACCTAAAAGTTGAGCAAGGCAAAAGCATCGAACAGGACATCACTTTTAAAGAACCCATGGAATCGAGCTCATTTGTTTATTGGGAGTTTGATAGTGTAAATGATTCTACCACCAAGGTAACATGGGGCTTGAGGGGCGAAATGCCATTCTTCTTCCGTTTTATGACTAAAATGATGGAGCCCATGATAGGTATGGATTATGATCGTGGCTTAAAGATGCTTAAAGAACTGGCCGAAAAAGGTTATGTGGCTTCAAAGGTCGAGATATTAGGTGTTGTGGATGTCCCAGCCATAAAGTATATGGGGCAGAAGGTAGCCTGTACCATGGACGAGGTGGGGCCCATTATGAAAACCACTTTTTACAACCTGGGCAACTATGCAACGGACAACTCCCTGAAATACGAAAGAGCTTTGTCGATTTATCACGAATTCGACCTTATAAAGGGCAACGTAGAATACACGGCAGCTATCCCCATTAATCAAGAAATAAAAGTGGCAGAGCCTTATTATGTTGCAGAAATCCCTACATGCAAAGCTCTTAAAATTAGGTTTGTGGGTGATTATGAACACATAGGTAACGCATGGGCAGCCGGCATGAGTTACACCCATACGCATAAAATAAAAGAGAACAAAGATATCGCCCCCTACGAGCTTTACCTAAACAGCCCCATGGAGGAACCTGATACTCGAAAATGGGTGACTGAGCTGTATATGCCTGTGGAATAGATACCGAACACTGATTTTTTTGCAAGTTAAACAAATGATGTATAATCGTGTTTGATTTGAAAACATGACTCATGCCCCGAAAAAGAAAAGAGCTCTTCTCGCATAAGGTTACCACGGTTAAGGAAATTGTACCCGGATATTTTACCCTCGAATTTGAACGTAAATTTGACTTTATTCCGGGTCAGGTGGTTGCCGTAGCTTTACATGAAGGCGATGATCCCAGATTATACAGCATTGCAAGTAGCAATAAAAAAGATACCATGCGCATTTTATTCGATGTGTTTCCGCAAGGACTGCTTACGCCTCCTTTGTCGAGGTTAAAGCCGGGGGATGAGTTGCTTGTGTCGGAATCGTTTGGTAAGTTTACTCCTTCGGATAAACCGGAATGGTGGATTTCCACAGGTACCGGTATTGCTCCCTTTGTTTCGATGGTGGAATCAGGGGTAGAGAATCCGAAAAAACTTTTGCATGGTTCCCGTACTTTAGCTCATTTTTTATTTCAAGATGTTTTTAAAGCACACCTGGGAGAAAATTACCTGCGTTTTTGTACTAAAGAAAAAGGGGATGGAGCCATAGATGGTAGGCTAACCAACTGGTTGAACGAACAAACGGATCTGCCCAAGGATGTTAACTTTTTTCTTTGTGGCAACCCCGAAATGGTGGTTGAAGTGCGCGACATTATCCTAAGCAAAGGTGTAGCTTTTGAAAATATTATGGCCGAGATTTACTTTTAAGTATTC
The DNA here is from genome assembly GCA_024635585.1 of Saccharicrinis sp. Lineage (GTDB taxonomy): Bacteria > Bacteroidota > Bacteroidia > Bacteroidales > Marinilabiliaceae > Saccharicrinis. Next base: position 27,824 of record JAGXIP010000298.1, read on the forward strand.
CGTTTCTATACAAATCCAACGCATCGTTTATCAAGCCAATAATAGTATGGAGTGGCAAATCTTTGTTAGGGTCGATGTTAAGAACTTTCATTCGTGAGCGTTTGCCTTTTTCTAAACACGGGTGATGAAGATGATTCCCTTCGACCATTAAAATATAGGGCTGCTGCGTTTTTTTATCCGTCATTAAAAAACAGAACATTTTTTTACCATGACAAAAACAAGGCATTCCCCATTTACGCGTTTCATTAACGTGGATGTCCTGTTTCAGTATAATGCTGCGTAAAGCCAAAAGACAACTTCGGTTGGGTTCTTCTTGGTTAAGATAGTAGGTGTCGAGCTCGTTCATTATTTTATAGCTAGTTCAATTCGGTGTTTACTGTATTTGAAAAAATGATTTAATATCTTATCAGTATGGGTTGAAAGTCGTCGAATCAACTATCTTCCTTATTGTTGGATATTAATATAAGTGTCGATAAAAACCTTTGGGATAGCCACAGGGCGGTTTTTAGCTTCGTTGGTCATTACGAGCCATGTTTTCCCTATGGCGTATGCTTCGCCAGTTTTTTGATTTTTAAAAGTATAGGTAACAACAAATTGTACTGGTCGTGTTAATTCGAAAACCATTTCGCAAACTACCTTTTCGCCTAGGTGCATCGGTTGGTAATATTTGCACGAGGCTTCGGTAACTACAAAGGTTAGTCCATGTGCCTTGCATCTTAAAAATTCGTCCATTAATAACTCTGTACGGGCATTTTCCATGTAAGTAAAATACACCGAGTTGTTTACATGGTTATTCATGTCGATATCAAAAAAGCGGATTTCTATGGGCTGTAAAAAACTTTTCATTGTAATGTAGTTTGTATTAAGATATTTATATAAAAGATGAGAGACAACAGATGAGAGAAATCATTTCTCGGTTTAAAATCTATTGGTATAAAGTGTAATAAATTTAACCATCAATCAGGATTATTACCAAAAATAAAAGAAATATTACCTTTGTCAGCACAAAAGCACACAATATTTGCAAATTGATAGATATGGAAAAAGAGGCATTGTTCGGAAAAACGTTGAAAGAGTTGCAGGGAGTAGCCAAAGAGCTGGTGTTTCCGGGATTTACCGCAAAGCAAATAGCCGACTGGCTTTATAAAAAAAAGGTAAGCACCATTGATGAGATGTTGAATATTTCTATTAAAAATAGGGAAATTCTAAACGAAAAATATAGGGTTGGATTAAGTGCGTACGATAAGGTGCAGGAATCGGTGGATGGAACCAAGAAATATCTCTTTCGCACCGGGAATAACTTGTTTTTAGAGGCTGCCTATATTCCATCCGAAAATCGGAAAACACTTTGTGTGAGTTCGCAGGTAGGTTGCAAAATGGGTTGCCTGTTTTGCATGACGGGCAAGCAGGGTTTCCAGAAAAACCTTACAGCAGGCGAAATAGTTAACCAGATGGTTAGTATTGAAGAAAAGGACGAACTTACCAACCTGGTTTACATGGGAATGGGTGAGCCAATGGATAATATTGAACAGGTACTGAAAAGTCTGGAAATTATTACCTCCGACTGGGGATTTGCCTGGAGCCCACGACGAATTAACGTTTCTACCATAGGGGTGGGGCCTGCCATGCGCCGTTTTATTGAAGAAAGCGAATGCCACCTGGCCATAAGCATGCACAGTCCTTACAACCAGCAACGCAAAGAGCTAATGCCCATTGAAAACGTTTACCCCATAGAACAGATCATCGCAATATTAAAAGAGTACGATTTTGGACGGCAACGCAGAATTTCCTTTGAATACATCATGTTTGAAGGGGTGAATGATTCCGTTGAACATGCCAGAGAATTGGTGCGCTTGGTGAGTGGGCTTAAATCGAGAGTTAATCTCATTAAGTTTCATCCCATCCCTGATACGCCATTGAGAGGTTCTTCGCATCAGAAGATGGAAGAATTTCAAAACGTACTGGAGAAAAAAGGGGTTACCGCTACCATACGTAAATCGAGAGGAGAGGATATTTATGCTGCTTGTGGTTTACTAAGTACCAAAAGTAAGATACAAAAAAATGAAGAGAAAGATTTTTAAAAAAAATTACTATTGACATTTTATCTAGTTTTGATTATATTGTGCATATGTTAAACAAACAAATTTCTTGATATGTTAAAACTAATCTTAACTGGAAATGTGGGTAACGATGCCACGGTAACAGAAACCTCAAAAGGCAAGGTCATCAATTTTGATGTAGCTGTGTCCAAAAACTACAAAAATGCCAAAGGCGAAAAAGTTGAAAAAACTGAATGGGTAAGAGCATCCATCTGGCGTAACAAGGATTCAGACACCAAGTTTGCCGATTACATTAAAAAGGGTAAAAAATTACTTATCGAAGGTGAGCCTCATACCTCATCGTACAAAAACAAAGAGGGTGAAATTCAATCGGCACTTGAAGTAACCGTAAAAGAGTTTGAATTTTTAAGTTAATTATTCCTCATCACCACTAAGAAGTCAATGTTTTGGTAAATTAGAGGTGGTCTACAGCGATTAATTATTACTTTTAAAGCCGGCATTTATTGTCGGTTTTTTTATTTTTGTATTTTATCGTATCCTAAAATAATTAACACAATGCATTTTCATTATCGCACTAAGTATTTAGCAATATCCGCCGTGCTTTTGGTACTTGCAGCTTGCGGACCTACAGCAGAGCAAATAGCCAAAGATAAATTCGATAGGGCCAATAAACTATTTGAGCAGGAGCAATTTAACGATGCTAAAGTAGTGTTGGACTCCATCATCGAACATACACCCAAAGAAATTGAGTATGTGACGCGTGCCAATGATTTGCTGCGTACTATAAAAATTGGTGAGCAGGAACGCAACCTGCTTTTTTTTGATAGTGCCTTGGTAAAAAAAGAAGAGGAGCTAAAAGTATTGATGAAAAATTTCACATTGAGCGATGAGTATGGTGAAAAAGAAATTCTCATCCACAATCGGCAAAAACCACAAAATGCATATAGTAGAACGTACTTGCGTGCCCATCTGGATATGAAGGGTGATTTTTATATTTCGAGCCGCTACGTTGGCGACAAGTATATTAACCACAATAA
>JAGXIP010000299.1 GCA_024635585.1 Saccharicrinis sp.
AAAAATACCAGAACCAATAACCAAATAAAATAGATTAACCCTTTCTCGTGTTTGCCTATTAAGAAAAGAGATGTTAGAAATAAAAGTAATATAACACTTACAAAAGCTATTACGTGGTAAGGTCCGATAAATAAAGGTAAAATAGTCATAGTTAGAATTTGAATCAACTAAATTATTAATTTCAAGTTTATATATTGCACAACGTCTCGTATAAAAACAGTGCGGGCTGGCCCGCGTGATTGTCCGCAGGACAATCCGCTGAGCAAGCGAGCAAAGAGTTTTGATTCAAGGACAGATTAAGCATTGTTTTTATATGTTGTTGGCAAACGTTTTATTTAAAAAAAATTTCAGCATTTTCCCAAATTTTATATTTGCTATGTTCTCCTAAATAATAATAGAATTTGCCGTCTGGTTTAATCAAAATATAATTTCCATATCTAACTTCGTATGGAAAAAATAGTTTTTTAAGTAAACTATCTTTATCCTCTATCCACTTTATTCTTTTCTGATGGTAGTATTCAAGATTATCACATTCAGATGAGTGTATCCAGAATTGATTAATATTTGCAATTTTGTGAAGTTTTTTAGGGTAATCTCTATGTAACACATTCCACCGTGACCTTGTATTTCTTTTTTCGTCTTTTATCGGATATGCAGTTAAGTAATTTATAACAATATTTTGTGTTGAGTCAATTGGTTTATCAGTCAATTCTGTTAAATATGATTTCAGTTTCTCAAATGTACTTTTATCGTGTTGACCGAATTTTTGCCGAGTTACCAATAAACCTATTTGAGTTGAATCATTTTCAAAATATAAGTCCAAATTTTTACTGTAATCTTTAGTGTCTATAAATTCCTGTTGACTTATTTTCTCACCACTTTCATTATAGAAAACTATTGGCGTTTCTTGACCAAAAGTTAAACAAGTAAATAGGATAAATAAAAATGTTAATCTCATAATCTTTTATTCAGCTTAAATGTTTGCCAACATGTATATAAATGCAAAATTACATTTATTTTATATGAACAATTTCCCTGTAATTCCAAATTGAAAACATTAATAGTGTAGTAAAAAAGCAATCACAATTTTAATGCATATATTATTTTCGTGGCTGGTCTTTCTCTTACCAAAAGTAATTCATAAAAAAACCCTATTGATAAATCTTTGCTAATCGTTCAAGAGCCTGGGTTTGGTCCAATTTCAAATAATGCTCGGTTTGACTTAGGCGGTCATGCCCCATCAAAAACTGGACATCCCTCAAATCTTTTGTTTTTTCAAATACATTAGCACCAGCAGTTCGACGAAGTGAATGTGCACCTGCAACATTAACTTTACGTCCTAACTTTCCGTTATCGTTGGCAAGATTTAGCCTTTTATGGGTCCACTGTCTGGTGTATAGCTGCTCCTTTTTATAGTTGAAGAATATAGATTCACTGATATAACCATGATGCTCGATACAATGTGTCTTGTATATTTCCAGAAGTCTCAGGGTAGTTGAGGTAATCGGTTTTATTTCCTGTCTTTTCTTCTTACTAACATATGCCGTTACTGTTGGATTTCCATTTCCATCAACATCGGTAAATTTTAATCTCAACAAATCCGAAACTCTTAGAGCAGTATCGAGACCAATTAAAATAAGTAATGCCTCAGCTTTTTTATCGGAGGAATATACATTCGTATCGACATTGAATAAATCAACAGCGTATTGTTTTGCTCGTTCGTGATTAAAAGAAATTGTTGTCTTCATGGTAACGGTTTTAAAGTAATCAAAAATAATACAAACAGTTTACATAAACAACCAATATTGTAGTTAAAGTAAACACTTTAACTCCCTTCGAAGCTAAATCATTGATTATCAGATATTATGATTTAAGTAACTGTTTACATAATATACCATTGTGTAAATACTTGAGAATTATAATCATTATCGGAGGGGTCATAAAACTAAAAGGTAAATTTTGGTTGAAAAATTTTTTAACGTTATCATGTTGCTTTATAAACAATTTACTTTTTCACCTCATTGAAAGCGGGGATTTTTTTAAGCCCTTTTTAAAAGAGGCTTTTCTTACATTAAATTTTTTACCAATCATCATAATGACCAGGGGGTCCTGCGCCAGGGGGTATCAAAAAATAATCATACCATCATAAAGTAAATCGGTTATTTAATTTATTTTTGATTTTTTGCTAAGACACTTTGACCGCCACCCCACTTATTTGTAGCAACAACGTACCTTTAAAGGGTTTTACTAATAAATCTAACCTGATTCTCCCTGTCACACTCCTTTCATATAGTACATTTAAAACGCTTTGCTATCCTATTTTAAACCAAAAAACCACCTTTTTGATTGATGGTTTTAATTTGGGTCATGTACGGTATATCCAGTACAATATGTTTATCTTAAGAATCATTATCATTAATAGGGTGAAGCATGGTCGGCAATCCTAAAATTGTCCTCTCTTCGGGTGTGAATTCTTCGCTGAGGTTACCTTTTATATAAGTCTCATAAATTGCTGTTAGCTCCCTTCGCTTGTCACTCTTTGCTTGTCGGGTTGGCTGACTATAAAGCAACATGTTACAGGCATCACCAAAACAAAATCCCTGGCCTATAAGTGCTATGAGAGCATCCAGGTAAACCAGTTTCCCTCTTGTTAAACTTGTTTTGTCAAAGGTTAGCGGTTGACTTAGATATGATGAAACAAACTTTTTAAGCATTTCTTCTTTATCCTGTTGGCTGAGGTTTAAAAGTGTATGTAAACTTGAATCTCTTAAACCAAGAGACCTGGCATGCCCTAAGTCCTTAATCCTAAACTCTATCCTTCGCAAATCAGTAATATCAACATCGGAAAGGAATGTGTTGAAGAATACGTGGCTTTTTGTAATTAACTCCAACTCTTTATTATAGATTATGACATAGGGTTTTGCGTGGGTCTCGTCTTCTTTCTTAGTAAACTTCAGGGTTTGTTGATTTTTACCATTTTTTAATAGAGGCTTAGGATTAAGTTGAATGTCCTGGTGCAATCTATTTGTAAGTTTTGAAAGACATTGCGGAAAATTGGTTAATCTGAAGTTACGGCAAAACTCCATGTTTGTAGCTTCACCAAGTTTAATAAATGTTTCATAACTAAAATTTGCGACCTTACATCCAATTAACTTTTGATAAATTGATTGAATGTTATTTTGGTTAATACCGTCAAAGTAATCACCCTCTACAATTTTAGCATTGAAACAAATATGAAGGTATTCAGTGACCGTATGGGTTCTGGGATTGTGCCATTTTTTTACGTGAAAGATTATTTCATAATCTACTCCAAATATTGTAATCGGGTAATACTTCGACCTCTGTCGTCTATGTACTTTCCTAACCATATCGCCCGTGTTTTCATTAACCAAGTGTTCGCTTATAATATCTTTAAGATTATGGTCTACAACCTCAACATAGGACATTGGAATTTTAATCTTTAGACTGTCCAGGTTAATTTCATTGGTAATTTCATTATTCAAAATTTAAATGAATTAGCAGACTATTTATAGTTGTATTGGTTTTATTGAGATGCGACAGCTATTGAGAGCAGTCTCTACTCTTTATTATTTGCATCAAATGTGATCCGGGGGCTGTCGCCCCCGGTACCACATTATTCTTTTAAATAGAGGTAGTTCTCTAATAGATAATGAAGCTTTTTTCGTCTTTTGCATCTATGACTTGTCTTAGAGGAATAACCCTCTTTTAATGAATCCAATGTTATTGGAAATATTCGATTTAAATAAATTTCCACTAATACACGCCCTGTAAAGCCCGTAGATTGGTGTAATGACAAAAGAAGCCAAACTTGTTCTCTTTGATTAGCTGGCAAATCTTTGATTTTGTTGGTTAAATAGTAACCAGGTTTTTGAACTTTCATAATTATTGTTTTTATCGTTCTGTTATTTGGAGGTTGCCCTCTTGATATATATATATATATATATATTAGCTGTCACCTCAATGTAAAGCAGGAGGTCTAATTTTAACTTTTTTTTAACGTTTAGGCTATTGCGTGATCCTCCCGGATCACGCAACATTCAAGGAGATGAAATTTTCACCCTTATTGTTATATCGTTATTATTTAAAAAGCCCTAACACCCTCGTTAGGGCTTTTCTATTTATTTATATGTATGACATAAATATATTACCTGTATTTGCTTTTTATATCAATTTAATTCAATTGATGGAGTTAAAAATTATTAATTTGATAATTTACCTTGTCTATCAATTTTTACTATTGTAGCTTTGTTTTAAGAATAATCTTAGTGGCCATCTGTGATTTTCAAGATCGACCCGGTACGGGTCGATCAGTCTCGACTTAATAAGTAGACCTTAAAGGAATAACCCTCATAGAAGGGATTTCTCCTCCGCCTCGAAAAAATAAACGGAGATACAAAAGCGGAGAGAATCATTTGAATAAAAATGATAACGACAACCTGGAGGGAACCAGGTTAAAATTGTCAGAGCTTAAAGAAATAAAAGGATTTGAAAATATAAGCGATGACGAAGGGGAAGCATTTATAGATGATGCCGTTGCCTTAGCCAGACTAATTCTGGAACTAATAAAATAACAATTTGAAGAATAAAACGATGGATTTAGATTATTATAAAAAATTTAAAAAGACTAAAAAGACCAAAAAGATTAACAATAAGGAAATATGGTCTTACACCAGAGTGAGTAGTATCGGGCAATCAGAAAATTATAGCATTGAAGCTCAGGAAGAAAACATTAAAGACTATGCAAACCGTTATGGTTATAAAATAACTAAAAAATTTGGTGAGACTTTTGAAAGTGCCAGTAACGATACGATGCGAAAAGAGTTTCAAAACCTACTCCAGGAATTAAGAAAGTCCAAACAGAAACCTTATGCAGTTGCAATTCGGACAATGAATCGATTCTCCAGAACAGGCGCAAGTGCAATTAGCATATCCAGTGATTTGATTGAGAAATTAGGTGTTCATTTGATTGAAACCAGTACAGGCTTATGCACAGACAATGAAATAGACAGGCTTACAATATTTACTAAATTACTGGAAAGTAGGAAACAGAATATTGAAAGGGTATCGCAAAGTACTCCAGGAATGCAAAGTTTTCTCAAAATGGGTAATTGGTTAGGAAGACCCCCAAGAGGTTATACAACCTATGGTCGGAAAGTCTCCAATCGCTCTAATATTAAAGGACATCAGGAAATCGTGATTAATGAAGAAGGACATATTTTAAAGAAAGCCTGGATATGGAAATCTGAAGGAATGCGTGATTCTGAAATACGTAGTAAACTTGAAAGAGATTTCAATTTTAAGATTAGTAAACAAAGTTTAAGCCAAACGTGGAGAAGACCATTCTACTGTGGAATTATAAATCATGACATGTTAGAAACAGCAGTAAAGGGAAAGTGGAAGCCTCTTATTACTGAAAAGCTTTTCAAGCAGGTCCAGAGTATTATTAATGATAAACCCCGAAAATCTGGATATGAGATTTCACCCGTGAATGAATACAGACCTTTGACGGGGTTTTTAAAATGCTCAATGTGTGGTCAGCCGATAACAAGTTATATTCAAAAGAAAAAGCAAATCCATTATTACAAGTGTCAAAAGTGCCCAGGTGGGAATATGAATGCCGAGACCACAAGGAAAAGTATAAAGCCAGGAGTAAATGATAGTTTTAGAGAGTTTCTTTCTTTGCATGAACTCAATCGAGCTAATGCAGGCGTTTTAAAGGCCCAACTAACGCAAATGATAGGAGAACATTAC
>JAGXIP010000300.1 GCA_024635585.1 Saccharicrinis sp.
AGTTTGCATTAGACCTTTCCACCCGAATCGGACAACCATTTACAGTGGAAAGCTACAATGATGCAATTGGTTTGTTGAATACACTAAATGTAAATCTTGAGGCAGAGGACGCTCTTAATTAGAAACACAATGACTTGAACAACAAGTCTTAAAATTTAAAAAACATTAAATGCAATAATAAACATGACAATAAGAAGGGCGAAGGCATAACAATGTATAAAAATAATAGCCGTGATATAAAAAACGACTAAATTTCGTCTCAAAACTTCACTCCTTTAAAATCAATCAATTAACTGAATATTAAATTCTTGCATCGTAATAAAACTTATTACGCCAATTTCGACAAAATACCCATTCGGGGCAAAAAAGCCCTTTTTGAAGTATAAAAATGCGTTAGAAATGCGTTGAATTTTTGCCCTGTAATATTACTTTTGTGATTAAACCAAGGACAAGTTTTAACTCAATCATTGAAAATTAAAATGATTGTTAAACTTAAATTGAATTATATGGCAACTGCAAAATTAATGTTACGAAGAGGGAAGAATGCGGATAAAACAAATACCATTGTTCTTGGTCTTTCTCACAAAGGTAAAAACACAGAAATATCATTGAATAAATCAGTCGATTCTGATTTTTGGGATAAAGATGCCAAGGATAGGGTAAAAAAGGGATGTCCCCAACACGACAACCTCCGTTTAATTAATAACTATCTCAACGATGAATTAAGTAAAGCTTGGAACTGTATTGAATTTTTGAAGAACTCAAGGAAGCTTGACAGTATGAAGGTTTCCGACATTTCGGATTTCATCAAGAACTATGGTAGCATTGAGGGTGACCATAAGAAAGGTGCTGCAATTAAGCAAGATGCCGAACATGGTGAAAGGGTTGATTTCCTGCAATACTTTACTGATTACATTTCATTCCTAAGTAACCCTCACACTCAACACACTTATACAGCAGCGTTAAAGGCTGTAAAACGATACGTTGGTGATGGGAATAAACTATATTTTGATGAAATTACAACTGCATGGTTAAGCCGATTTAAGAGATGGAGACAGGCGGAAGTTGCACAATCCACAACAAGCTTAACCTTGTCCGTTATTAAAATTGTTTTTAATCAAGCGATTGATGTTGATGAATTGGTTCCTCAGAATAGCTATCCATTTAGAAAATTTAAGATAGAAAAAATACAGGCTCGTAATCTGAGACTGCCTATTGCAACAATTCGTGCTATTCGTGATGTTGAACCGGAAAATGAACTTGAAGCTTTAGCACAAGATTTTTTCATGCTATCATTTTACTTAATTGGAATGAATAACTCTGACATTTATGATATTTCATCAATTATAGAAGGTAGAATCGAATATAACAGGAACAAAACATCCAAACCTTATTCTATCAAAGTCGAACCTGAAGCAAAGGAAATATTTGAACGAAGGAAAGGGAGAGGAAAATTTCTAATATACCAAGAACGGTATAAAGGTTCGGAAACATTGCAACAGGCTATCAATAGAGCTTTAAAACCAATCGGTAAAAAGGTGGGAGTTCCTGAATTAATCATGTATCATGCTCGACATTCATGGGCAGGCTCGGCTGCAAAAAAGCCAATTGGTGCAGGAAAGCCACTTATTGCTCAAGCGCTAGGACATGGGACATCGACTGTGACAGATACTTATTTTGATTACGATAACGAACTGGTTGATGACTTGAATAGAAAAGTACTTGATTTACTGAATAAAGAAGAATAAAACACAATTATATAAAAATATTATATACAATTAAATTAAAATATTATATATTTGTAGTGCAAAAAAAATACTTCTGTTGACGCAGAAGTATTTAAGTTAAATCGGTGCGGCCGATTTTTATAATTTAAAATTGTGTTTTTATGATGACAAATGTAGAAAAAAAAAGTTTAAAACAAATAACAAAAAGACGTTTAGCGTCTGAAAGGGAGTGTTTGTTCGACTTAAAAAATGAAATGCCTTTATTCTTTAAAGCTTTTGAAGAAGCTTGTGAGAATTATAATAAAGAAATTATTTATACACCCCCAGAGGCAAGGTGTAGAGGGTTTGAAGCATCTCTTTTTAATTCAAAACTAATTCAGGGAATTCAATTATTTTTTCCTTTGGATTGGAAGTATGGTAAGTATAAGAGATTTATTTTAAATGCTAAGGGGTATTTAGTATTGTTTAAGAAATTAAATAATAAGGGAATGCCCATGAATGTGCGAACGAAAATTGTTGAGACTATTAACTATCAAATGATGGGGTCTTTATTTGAGCAAACAGGCTACACCGAAGATCCAATATTGTATTTTGGATATAAAAAAGATAGGTTAGGAAATATTTATCAACCACAATTGGTTTATATTGATGAGAATCAAGTAAGATGGGCAATTGAGGAAAAGGATGTGGTTCAAAACGTAAGTGTTGCCTTGGAAAAAACATCAATAGATGTTGCTGTTCCAAAGCTTCGTATTTTGAAAAAGAAAGCCGTAAACGAGTAATTAATCTAAGGCTGCACCGATTTAATTACGGCAAAAACTAAACAAGGAAAAACTAAAAGTGATGGAAATTAATTTTAAACAGCTAACATTTGCTAGGGAATACAGAGGTTACTCTCAATCAGAACTAGCAAAGAATGTTTCTGGACTATCTCAATCAAATTTATCAAAGTTTGAAAAAGGAATTAGCACGCTATCAGAAGAGTTGATTGAGAAGGTAATTGGTTTTTTAAATTTTCCCAGTGGTTTCTTAAGTAAATCCATCTCAAACACTGTTGAAAACCCTCATTACCGGAAACGTTCTACAATAAGTAAAAAGATTGTAACTAACATAGAGTCAAGTATCAAACTAGCAGGTTACATCGTTGACCAAATGACAGAATCAATTGAATGGCCAGAATTCAATTTAGACACCTTGGATATTGAGGATGGCTATTCCGTCATAAACATTGCCAACCATACAAGAAAGAGTATGGGGCTAAAGTCAGGGAGGCCAGTTCAAGATATTTTTCAATTGCTTGAACGACATGGAATTGTCGTTGTTGAAATTGACATAACAGAGAAGTTTGATGGAGCTTCTATTAAGTCGGATGAAGGATGTCCTATCATTATAATAAATAAAAGGTTTTCGAATGATAGGAAACGTTTTACTCTTGCGCATGAATTAGGACATATGATAATGCATGTATTAGGAGGCTTCCCTATTCCTGATTATAGAGACCATAAAACAAGGGAACGAGAGGCTGATATGTTTGCTTCTGAATTTTTAATGCCAGAGAGCGATATTAAAAAATCGTTGTATGGACTTAAGCTCTCTTCTTTATCTGAGCTAAAAAAATACTGGCTAACTTCAATGGCTTCGATTTTAAGGAGGGCATATGATTTAGGTTGTATTGATAAGGATAGATACACATATCTGAATATTGAAATGAGTAGACTAGGCTTAAAAAAGAATGAAAGACTGAATGTTCCCATTGATTCTCCAACCCTATTTGAGTCTGGTTATAAAATGCACAAAAGTGACCTTGAATATTCTGATGAAGAATTATCTAAAGCTTTTTGCTTGCCAGTTGATATTATAAATGATTTTTGTAATCCAAGATTTCATAGGGGTAAAATGAAATTGGTGATATAGTTTAAATCTTAGTATGACAAAAAGCCCAAAATACAGGAATTATGATTCCCATTTTGGGCTTTATAATATTTTTGAGAAATAGTATTATTCCAACAAAATGATTATTTCAATTATTAAGATGAAGTAATCAATCTCCTTTCTTATGCTTGTGCGGTTTCAGAGATGGTGTATTTCCCGGAGTTTCCTTATTATCTCGTTGACGTTTGTCTGGTTTCCCTGTTGATGTAGCAGTTCTTTTTGGCCCTGGTTTAATTCCCATGATATACATTTTTAGTTAATAAAATATTTTGCATACTAAGTTCGTGATTATCAACCAAACGTCATAATAAAATCGCATAAAATTTCCCCATAACACTTTGAGCCTCATTAAATATGCTTAAATTCTATCGCCTCAATCCTTTTCAACCAACCAGCCAAAAATAAATGATTGCTTCCCTTTTTAGCAATCGAATAATAGTATTTAATTCTAGCCTTTTTTATCTCCCAAAATAGCTCTTTAGGGTCGCAAATGTTAATGGCAGTTAGGGTATTAAAGCCAATGATACCATCAAGTTTCAGGTCTTCCTCCAACTCATAGTTTAAAACACGCTGAACACCTCTGGCTCCCCATCGACCACTATTCACACACCAGTCAAAGATAATTTCCTGTAAAGAGCCGTCCAATATCCCATCAATACTGTATTTCTTGTAAAATGTATGGTAATAAAAATCCTTAACGAGTTGTGTCAGTTCCGGAACATCAATTTTATAGTTCCACTTGATTTTTCCATACGTCTCTTTATACGCATCAATGTATTCCCAACCTTGCCAATCGGGATGCAAATTTCGGGCTACTCCCATGTAAGTTTCACCGCCTTTATCGCCCTCTACGTTGGCATAATAGCCCTCGTGTTTGATTACACCCTCAAATAATTCATCAAAAGTTCTCATGCTTTACGTTTCGATTTAAGGTTAACATTGTTTACACCGCTGATTGCACCGCCAAAAAGAAAGTCGATAATGGTGCTTAGTTTGGTGGAAATGCCACCGTTGATACTGCTTACAAAGGCTATTTGCCAATCGTCTAAATGAATGTTCCTAAAAACGAAATATTCTAGCATGAGTATGGTTAGCCCAATCCATGCAAGTAGGAAGAATATGGCAAAGGTCTTTTGCAGCCAACTGTCGTTGGAATACATGTTTCGTGCTGAATCACGATCGGTAACTGCCATTTTAAACAGTTCCATTTTCCCCTGAAGCTTTTCTTCTTGGGTGGTGAATATTTCGTCTATGAGCTTCGTGCCTTCTTTCAGGACTTCTGCTGTTCCTGCTCCTGCAAGTTTGTTAAATAGTTTCATGGCTATATTGGTTATTTCTCTACAAATTTTAAAATGGTATCGAGCTTCTCGTTAAGCTGCTTAATTGTTTGGTGGAACAGTTCTTTGCTGACATAAATTTCCTTGGAGCTGTCCCTTAAATCAGAAACACGTTTGTGCAGAACGGTAAACTTGCTTTCACACGAATTGAGTTCTTTGGTAAGATGGGTAATGTCTTTCTCCAGTAAATCGGTTTTGGCATTAACGCTATCATTGGTTGCATTGCGTGTAATGGCATTGCGAATGATAAATGAAACCACACCCACAATCAAAGAACTGAATGCAGCAATCACCAACCAATAGAATTTTATGGTCATTTCCTCCATGCCTAGAATATTTTAATGGTTTCGTAACTGCCATTCGGGAAACGGTTTTTCTCCATTGTGGCGGTTTGGTTCTCTATATGCATAATGGCATCCACATCATGTTCCCAGTCGCTTCCACCTTTTGAAGTTCCGTCTCGATTCGCTTTAAAGACAAGGATAAACGAGGTGTTTGGATATTGCCTTTTGAGTGCTTTGAACTCATCAGGCTTCATGCCCACGGTTTGTGTACTATCTAAGAAAATAGCTTCGTAGCCTTTAAATTGACTAGGATTATAATCTTCGACAAAGTGAATCGGTGCGCTGATTTGCAATCGCAATAGCTTTTCTTGTAATGAGCCTTTTACGCCCTCCTCATTGGAAACGTAAAGCACTTTCATGTTTTTGCTTGCCAAGGCATCGGCTAACAACATGGCAACTGAACTTTTGCCATGAAAACGCTGACCGTAAATCATCAGGTAAAATGGCTTGTATGGCTGACCGAGTAACTTACCGAACTTTCCACCGAGAGCTAAGGTTGTGAATTTCATCTTAGCCAATTGGTCGGATGAAACCACTTGATTGGAAGGCACGGCTGAACTTGAAACATTTGCCCTTGTTGGGTTTATGCCACTACTTTTAGGCTGTGAAGTAGTGGCTGTTACTTTCCCACACC
>JAGXIP010000301.1 GCA_024635585.1 Saccharicrinis sp.
ATTTGCTTTGGCAGCACCGGCATCTTGTGAGAGGGACTGCGTTTCTATAGAAAATAGCGTTTGACCTTTGGATACTTTTTGTCCTTCATCTACCAAAACAGCAGTAATATAACCACTTACCTTGGGTCGTACTGCACTGTTGATTGTACCTTCTATACTAACAGGATAGGAAGTATAACCAGTTACAGTTTTAAGAGGCACTTGAACAACAGGGTATGGCATTGCACTTTGGCCTTGTTGCTGCCTTTGTTTATTATTTTGGCACGAGGCCAAAAGAAAAATGCTTAGTATTAAGCCAAAATAACTAATTTGCTTCATCGGTTTTATGATTATACTTAAAAGTCTAATTATACTATATTTAAACGAAATTATGTGAGGTTACTAAAACCTCACCTCACGTTTGAAATATAAAGGAATACCCTTACAGATTGTTCGCAAATTTATTTAAAACCTAACAGGTTTACTTTATTTTAACTTTAATTTTTCTTATTCCACATTAATAGGCATATTTTAGTTAGCACACCTCATTCCAAAAAAATCATACTGGCACAATTAAGTTCTTAATTTTTAAACTCATCGAACTCACCTTTGTGCAAGAATTCAAGGGCTGCCTCCATTTGCGTGTACATTATTTTATCCTCGGTAACAAAAGGAACATACTCCCTAAAAGCAGCTAAAAAACCTTCCAGGTAAGCTGACGATTTTAATGGTCGCCTAAACTCTATGGCTTGGGCTGCATTAAATAGTTCGATTGCCACCACGCGTTCCACGTTTTCGGCAATCTTTAATGCTTTCGTTGCCGCATTACCGCCCATACTCACATGATCTTCCTGCTCATTCGACGATGGAATAGAATCGACCGACGAGGGTGTTGCCATTTGCTTGTTAAGACTTACAATAGATGCTGCGGCATATTGAGGAATCATAAAACCGGAATTAAGACCCGGGTTGGCTACCAAAAACTCTGGCAAACCGCGTTCGCCAGAGATAAGTCGATAGGTGCGTCTTTCGGATATACTGCCTATCTCGGCCATAGCTATACTTAAAAAGTCGAGCGCCAAGGCCAAAGGTTCACCATGAAAATTACCTCCCGAAACAATCATTTCCTCTTCGGGGAATACAATAGGGTTATCAGTAACCGAATTAATCTCGGTGTAAACCACACCGCTAACATAGTTTATGGCATCTTTAATTGCCCCGTGAACCTGCGGAATGCAACGAAATGAATAGGGATCCTGCACCTGTTTGTTTTTTTGTGTAATTATTTCGCTACCGGCCAATAAAGCACTAATATTTTTTGCCGTTTCCATTTGCCCTGCATGAGGTCTGATCACATGCATCTGCGCCATAAAAGGATCTATCCTTCCATTAAATGCATCAATGGACAGGGCAGCAATAATATCAGCATATTTTGCCAAGCGGAAGGCTTTGAGCAGAGTAAACACAGCGTGCGAACTCATAAACTGCGTTCCATTGAGTAAAGCCAAGCCTTCTTTTGCTTCGAGTTTGATAGGTTCCCATCCTTGCATTTGCAACATCTGCGAGGCTGGCATTTTCTCCTCTTTAAAATACACCTCACCCTGCCCTATCAATGGCAAAAACAAATGTGCCAGAGGAGCCAAATCGCCCGAAGCACCCAGCGACCCCATCTCAAGAACAATGGGATATACATCATGGTTATAAAAATCTAAAATACGCTCCACAGTTTTCACCTGTACGCCCGACTTCCCCATACTCAAAGCATGTGCTTTCAGCAGAAGCATCATTTTAACCACTTCACGTGGAACTTCCTTTCCTGCCCCACAAGCGTGACTGAGCAACAAATTTTCTTGAAGCTTACTTAAATCCTCTTTCGAAATTGTTTTTTTGTACAGCGATCCAAAGCCTGTATTAATGCCATAAACGGGCCCATCATGGTTTTGCAGATAAGTATTCAAAAAGCTTTTGCAGGTCTGTATCAAATCCTGTGATTCGGGCGATAGTTTTACAACAATATTATTGTGCATCAATTCATCTACCTTATCAAAAGTTAAAGGAGCTGGCGAGATATAATGTGTGTTTTTCATTACTAATTATTTTAAAATTTTATCCATAAAAAAGCACGAGCCGATAGGTAATCAACTCGTGCAAACTATAAATAAACTATGTTTTAAGCGATGATATTAATCACCTCCTCCACCGTTAGCAATTGCTGCTCGCCAGTGAGCATATTTTTAAGTGTAATTTTACCTTGATTCATTTCGTTTTCGCCGGTGATGGCTACAAAAGCAATTTCCTTTTTATTGGCATAATTCATTTGTTTTGCCATTTTTGCGGCATCAGGATAAAGCTCTGCATTTATTCCTGCTTGGCGCAACACCTGCAATGCCTGCAACGAATATAGTGCCTCGCGTTCGCCAAAATTAACGAACAGCAAACGGGTTGAAACAATAGACTCTTTTGGGTACAGTTCCAACTGGTTCATCACATCATAAATACGGTCGGCACCAAAAGAAATGCCCACACCCGAAACATCGCGCAAACCAAATACACCGGTTAAATCATCGTATCTCCCACCGCCTGTAATACTGCCTATTTGTACATCCAAGGCTTTTACCTCAAATATGGCTCCGGTATAATAATTTAAACCACGCGCCAAGGTCAAATCCAGCTCAACATTTGTGTTTACGTTTAAAGTTTGCAGGTAGTTAAGCACGGTTTCTATTTCCTCAACCCCCTTTAACCCAACATTAGATTTTTGTAGCACGGTTTTTAAAGTATCCAGCTTTTGCTGGTTGGTACCCGATAGATTGATAATGGGTTGCAATTTATCCACCGCTCCCTGTGGTAACCCTTTTTGAAGCAACTCTTCGTTCACTTTATCAATACCTATCTTATCCAACTTATCTATGGCCACGGTAATATCAATAATCCTATCGGCCTGTCCTATTATTTCCGCTATACCACTTAAAATTTTTCGGTTGTTTATCTTCACCAAAACGTTAATTTTAAGTGCCTTATAAACATCATCCACAATTTGTATCAGCTCCACTTCGTTTATTAAGGAGTTAGAGCCTACCACATCAACATCGCATTGGTAAAACTCCCTGTAACGTCCTTTTTGTGGTCTATCTGCCCGCCATACGGGTTGTATTTGATATCGCTTAAAAGGAAATGTAATTTCGTTTTGATGCTGCACCACAAAACGGGCAAAAGGAACGGTAAGGTCGTAACGCAATCCCTTCTCCGATATTTGTGTGGTGGTTTTAACGGAGTTTTTTTGGGCTAACAATTGCTCGTCGGCCTTAGCCAAAAAATCCCCTGAATTTAAAATTTTAAAAAGCAGCTTGTCCCCTTCTTCGCCGTATTTACCCATTAGCGTAGATAAATTTTCCATAGCCGGTGTTTCGATGGGCTGATAACCATATTTAAGAAATACCGATTTTATGGTATCGAAAATAAAGTTACGTTTGGCCATTTCAATGGGCGTAAAATCTCTGGTTCCTTTGGGTATAGCGGGTTTTTGAGCCATGGTAGTATTTTTTATTTATGGAGGCGCAAAGATATTTATTTTTTTAGACTTACAGAATCTCCAAGTATGGTAAATCCAGGGCAATCGCATTTAAACATTGAACCCCATTCAGGGTTCCCATGCACGTAACATAAATACCCCGAATTTCATTCGGGGCTATTCAAATTCAACCACATTTCCCGTATAAAAACGGGACAGGCTGTGGTTTTTATGAATCCTGACGGGATTCAATGTGAATAGCCATGTACGTAGTGCAGGGTATGAATCGTAAAGGGAAACAACCACACGTGGTTGAATGGCAAATGCGGTTGCCCTATATGGTAAATCCTGCGCATTTTAAAGACTCTAATTACTCTTCAATGGGAGTAATGCCCAGTTCCTGTAAACATGCATGTAAATAGGCGTTGGCTTCCGCTGCTCCTTCTGCCGGTGCCCAGGTCGCAAAGGTTTTATCTGCGGATTGAATATACGGACCGTCCTTAATTTCGTACACTACGGTATCCAGATCCAGCCCTGTTGCCGAATGCCACTCATTGGCAGCAATTTCAACAGCAAATAATCCTTTAGCACTATCTAAAACTACATGCTCCGTTATTTTACCATCGTCATTAAAAAACATGACCAAAAGTCGCCCCCTTAGAATTACAAAAACCTCTCTTTTGTCGGGATTTTTGTGTCGGTGGGGTCGAACATAGGTATTGGGTTCAAAAGCATTAATCATACGTTGCAGCGTATCTGTGTCGCCATCATGATAACAATAGTTTTGACGTTTCCTATCGTTACATTTGGCTTGGTTGCTTAGTTTATCCAAGTTTACTTTATCAATTATCTTCATATATTATGATTTGATTTACATTCTTTATCTATCCAAAAAGGTATCCTACAAACAAATGGAGTTAGTTTGCCACTAAGTTCAAACTCTTTTAACCTTGAACAAGTAAAAGTACTAAATGATTACCATTGAAAAATAATATCCAATTTTTTACAACGAGATTAAGGTAGTTAAGGATGAATACAGCAAACATATTGATTATAGGAAATGAGATTTGTAATCTGGAGTTGTTGAAACACCAACTGCTGGAGTTTGATGAAGAATGGCTTGTTAGCAACAAGATCTATCGTAATTCCAAAGTGGAGTTAAACAGTACGCACCACGATTTGGTTATTATCGATTTTGATGGGTCCCCACAAAATCTGCTGGAAAAGATAAACCTCATTAAACAATCTTATAAAAACTTCAACACTCCAATACTGGTAAGCTTTATAGAAACCAATTCCAAACTTATTAAGGCCATGCTAGAAGCAGGGGCGTTAGATTTTATAGAAAAACCGTTTAAACCTATTGAACTTTTTGCCCGTGTACGAACTGCACTTATTTTATCAAGCACCATCGAAAAATTAAACAAACAAGCTCACATTATCAACGAAAGCCAAAATAGGTTAAACGAGATATTATCGGGTCTGCTACCTAAAGAAATTATTGAAGAGCTAACTGTTTCGGGCGAATCAAAACCTAAGAAATATAGGGAAGCCTCCGTTTTATTTGCTGATTTGGTTGACTTTACAAAGAAATCAACGAGCCTGCATCCTAAGATATTGATTGACGAATTAACACAAATTTTCTCCGCGTTTGATGTTATCGTCCAAAAAAATGGTTGCACCCGAATTAAAACAATGGGCGACGGTTATTTAGCCGTTTCAGGAATACCTACTCCAAATAAAGACCATGCCAAAAACATGATACAGGTGGGCATTGATATGAGAGAATATTTGATGTTCCGAAACCTCAATAATCCGGTACAGTGGGATGTTAAAGTAGGCATTAATTCGGGCGAGGTAATAGGTAGTGTGCTGGGCATCAACAATTTTTTGTTCGATGTTTTTGGCGACACCGTAAATACAGCGGCCAGAATGGAGAAAACGTGTGCCCCCAACCAAATAAACATCGGCATGAGCACCTACCTATTCACACGCGACAAATTTAGATATATCGAAAGATTGCCGAATGATGTGAAGGGATTGGGAATAAAAAGCATGTACTATTTAAAGTCGAGCAGTAATACAAACTATATAATACAACCCGAAGAAAAAAAGGAGGGTGAAGAAACCCAGCAAGCTTTATCGTTTCCAATGGCGCTATCTTTTTTTTAATAAAAAAACTTCTATATAATAATTTCAAAAACTTACATAAAAATACTAATTTTAAATTTTTTTTAGAAATAAGCGCTGAACAAACCAAATTAAAACATGACTTCTTCTTCATTAAAAATACTTTTGGTAGATGATATGGCTATTATTATGGACATCATCATTTTACATCTGCAAACCACTGACCAAGAGTATTCCTACATAAAGGCCAGCAATGGAAGAGATGCTTGCAAAATAGCACAACAATTAAAGCCTGATTTAATATTGATGGATTGGGAGATGCCCAAAATGAACGGGATCGATGCCTTGCGTTTGATGAAGAAAAATGAATCCATTAAGCATATTCCTGTTATTATTATGTCCAGTTTTACGGATGTAAAAAAAGCACTTGAGGCGGAAGCCATTGATTATATAAAAAAACCAATAGACCCCACAGAACTTATTGCCAGAGTTCAAACTGCTATAGGCTTATCCCAATCGTTTAAAGCTTTAATGCAAAAACAACAAGAACTAGAATTAGAGCAGCAAAAGGTTGAAAGAATTTTAAAAGGGCTACTACCACCTAAAATTTTGGATGAACTCAAGGAAACTGGCAATTCAATACCTAAACGCTACAAAAATGCTACGGTAATGTTTACCGACTTGGTTGGTTTTACAGAAAAAACCACCACCATGTCGCCTAAAAGATTGATTAATGAATTAAACGATATTTTTTCGTCGTTCGACAAAATAATTATAAAAAATAGATGTACCCGAATAAAAACCATTGGCGATGCCTACCTAGCCGTTTCGGGACTACCAGAAGAAGATGAAAATCATGCCAAAAATATTATACAGGCAGCAATAGAGTTTCGCCAATTTATTCTTGAACGAAACGTGCTGAACTCGATAAAATGGGAAATAACTACTGGCATAAATAGCGGTGAAGTAGTGGGAAGTTTAATAGGACACGAAAATTACCTCTTCGATATTTTTGGAAAAAATGTAAATACTGCCGCTCGAATTCAACACCAATGCTCCCCGATGAATATAGCGGTAAGCAGTACCTCTTACGATTTAACAAGTAATGATTTTATTTTTGATAGTCAAGGGGCTGTTAGCTTAAAGGGTATGAATAAAATTGACATTTACAATGTGATGAATGTTTATTCAGACATTGAGCTTTCAAAAGTATGCACAGGTTTCGATTTGTACTGAAAAGCAAAAGGCTGTCGTTTTAGGACAGCCTTGTTATATTCAAAAAATTTAATTAATCAGCTTTTTATACCGTATGCGTTTAGGTTCAACGTCACCCATACGACGTTTTTTGTTCTCTTCGTACTCGCTAAACGATCCTTCAAAATAATACACTCCAGAATCGCCTTCAAAAGCAAGTATATGAGTGGCTATACGATCCAAAAACCACCTGTCGTGCGAAATAACCACGGCACATCCTGCAAACTGCTCCAACCCTTCTTCGAGTGCACGGAGGGTGTTTACGTCAATATCGTTGGTTGGCTCATCCAGCAATAGCACATTACCTTCTTCACGCAAGGTCATGGCCAGGTGCAACCTGTTTCTTTCGCCACCCGACAGCACACCACATTTTTTTTCCTGATCGGAACCCGCAAAATTAAAACGACTCAGGTAAGCCCTGGAGTTTAACTCTCTACCCCCAATCTTTACGGTCTCTTGTCCGTTGGTAACCACCTGATAAATTGATTTTTCAGGGTCGATGGCGGCATGTGTTTGATCTACATAGGCTATTTTAACCGTTTCGCCAACCTCAAAAGTACCCTTATCTATTTTCTCTTGTTCCATAATCATCCTAAACAGGGTTGTTTTACCTGCCCCGTTAGGGCCAATCACACCGACTATTCCATTTTTAGGAAGAACAAACTCCAAGTCTTCAAAAAGCAAACGCTCGCCAAAGGCTTTGGAAACGCCATGAGCCTCAATCACCTTATCGCCCAACCTAGGCCCATTAGGGATAAATATCTCCAGCTTTTCCTCTTTTTCTTTCACATCTTCACCCATTAATTTATCGTATGCCGACAAACGAGCCTTACCCTTGGCATGACGAGCTTTAGGAGCCATCCGAACCCATTCGAGCTCACGTTCCAGTGCTTTTCGCCTTTTAGATGCTGTCTTTTCCTCCATCGCCATGCGCTTGGTCTTTTGCTCTAACCATGAGGAGTAATTTCCTTTCCATGGAATTCCCTCTCCCCTATCCAATTCCAGAATCCATCCGGCCACATTATCCAAGAAGTACCTATCGTGGGTAATTGCAATAACGGTACCTTTATACTGTTGCAGATGTTGTTCGAGCCACTGCACCGATTCGGCATCAAGGTGGTTAGTAGGCTCATCCAGCAAAAGCACATCGGGTTCTTTTAAAAGCAAGCGACAAAGTGCCACCCTTCTTTTCTCACCTCCCGAGCAGTGTTTTATTAGCTTATCCTCTTCAGGACAACGCAAGGCATCCATGGCACGCTCTAACTTGGTATCCAGGCTCCATGCATCGTACTGATCAATCTTTTCCTGCAATCGGGTTTGCTCTTTTATCAGCGCATCCATCTTATCCGGGTTTTCTAACACCTCAGGATCGGCAAACTTTTCATTCACCTGATTATAGGCATTTAAAACGTCCACTATTTCCTGTACGCCTTCCTCTACCACCTGTTTAACTGTTTTCTCATCATTAAGCTTGGGCTCTTGCTCCAAATACCCTACCGAGTAACCTTGTGACGAAACCACTTCGCCCTGAAAATTATTATCAACACCAGCAATAATTTTCATCAGTGTTGATTTTCCCGATCCGTTTAAACCGATGATGCCAATTTTGGCACCATAAAAAAAGGATAGGTAAATATTATTCAATATTTTTTTTTGTGGAGGAACCACTTTGCTCACCCCAACCATCGAAAAAATGATTTTCTTATCGTCTGACATGATTTTTTAAATTTTATTGTTGCTTTAATTTTTATTGCTTGAATAAAAGGCAAACTTACAAATTACTTTCTTCAAAAAATAACAAAAAAACCCTGCCAATGGTTATATGACAGGGAATTGTATAAAGTTAAGCTAATTTTTGTTTTACGGTTTATTTAAGCCAAAAGAAATAGAATTGCTGCTATTTACCCATGGCTTTAAAATCTTTCAATAACAGACCATCACGCTTTTTAAGGCTGACCATGTGCCAATCGAAATAATAAAACTGCGAATCGGCGGCACCAATAACAATTTTGTAACAACGTGCTTTGTACTTGGTTCCTTCGGGCCCTACTTTGTGTAGAAACACAACATCGGGATCTTTTTTCGCTATGGCTTCGCTTATCTGCTCCTGGGTAACTATCTCAACAGCGTATGGATATACAGCTTTAATGCTCTTTAAGGTATTTGCTTCAGGTGCTAAATCCTCTTTTACCACATACAATTTTTTATTATTCAGGCTTTTTACGTTTTTATTGTAATACTTAAACATGTTAGATTTAATGATATCCGGGTTGTCGTTTGCCAATTTAACATGATCCTGCATAAAACGGATAAAACCTTCCATCTTATAGGCATAACTATCGTCCTCAACCCGCACATACGACAAGGGGATAGAACACAAATCGGGCATTAGGGAGATTGAATAGACATCCTTTCCCATCAATAAGCTAACAAATGTATAGCGCGCTTTGGTATTGTCTCTATCAAAAGTTACCGTTGATGTAACGATAAAAGAATAGGATGGGTCACGGCGTTTTTGCTCAAATTCGGTTTGGGTAATTATTTCATAATCTGTAACATTCCAAACACGGGGCATCACTTTTTTAATCATAAAATTAAAATCGGACATGGGATTTTCATCCAATACCACCATGGTTTTTGTATTAAAAAAATCTTTGTAATCCTTTTCTGATGGTAAATGCTCTTGGCCATTGGCATTACTCACAAAAATAATGGATAGAAGAAAGAGGTAAATAAGCGAATTTTTCATTAGTTTGTATTTTTATTAAAAAAAGAAAATTAGACGGATACAGAACAAAACAGTTTTTTTATTAAAATATTGTCATCAACAACAATTTTATAATCAATTTATACTATATTTCAGATATTCTTAACATTTACATTTATGCTATATTCAAAACAATTTGTACGATGTGCAGCGAAAAGAGTTATAGTACAAATGAAATAATTTATAGGAAAGATACTTTTGCACATACTACGTCATAAATTAATTTAATATAAAACGAGCCCCCTCAGTATCGGGGCATGCTATAAGATTAGCCTCTCACACAACCCGTCTCAGCACAGCGGAGGGGAAGCATTATTGGCGAGTTCTCCCGAATCAAGTTCGGGACTACCTGTCCCGCAGCATTGCGGGAGGCTATCGAATACCATATATGAACAAATAATTTTAATGAGATGAAATTTATAAATAAATTTTTGCTGCTTTTCGCATTCGACCAAGGCGATAAACTTGAAGTTGAAACCAAAACTACATTGTTACTAACCAATGTTTTAAATTTCTTTTTATTTGTTGTCGTTTTTATAGAAGGCATTGTTTCCCTATTGGAAGAAAAACTTATTTTTGCGGGTCCCTTGCTATTTTTAAGCATATTATTTTCTTTTAACTACTTATATCTTAGTCGCCTTCAAAATACATTACTTTACAAAATGTCGTTATTTTTGTTTGTTGCAATAACCTTTGTTTTCTTCATACTTTTTGGAGGTTCCACAGGCACACACATCATATGGGTAGGTAGTTTCCCTTTTATTGCTATTAATCTTTATGGAAGAAGAAAAGGAACCTGGTATTCGCTAATGTTGTTTGTTTTTATGCTCATTGACTTTTTATTGCTGAGCAAGATCATACCACAGTCTCAGCAGTATTCATTAAATATGGGCGTATTATTTTCTACCTACTTTATATTTTCGTTCCTATTGGCTTATACGCTCAAATTTGTATTTGCACAAGTGCTTTTTACGAAGGAACGTGCCATGATAAATTCGCAAAACAACCGAACATCGCGCGATGAGCAAATTGCAGATTTATCGAGGGAGATACGAACACCATTGAGTAATATTACAGGTATCTTGGATATTTTAGGCAAAACAAACCTTACCGACGACCAGCGAGATTATATCAACACCATACATGCCTCGGCCAATAATCTGGTAAATGTGGTATCGAATATGGTATCAACTCAAAAATCAGGATTGAAACCTATTCAAGAAGAAAAAATAAGCTTCAACCTATTTTCTACGCTGAACAATACCATCAAACTATTTACCGAAAACAATAGCAAGCAGACATTTAGCCTTTCTGTTTCGGCCGATATTCCATCCAGCATGACGGGTAACGCCATTAAAACAAAACAAATTTTCCTGAACATCCTAAACGCAATTGCCAAGTATAACCTTTCTGAAAATAAGCAAATTAACATTGAAGTTTCGCGAGCTAACAACATGCCTGGCACCATTGAATTGATGTTTAAACTCACTACCTTTGGCAACATTCCTTTCCCAAAAGAGTATCGTTCGGACGAGTCGTTATATGGCACCGATGTTCTGCTAATAAACACTTCAAAACACATTCAATTTTTAGAGCTGGGACTTACGCAAAAACTCATTGAGCAAGATGGCCACACCTTATCCATACGTCCCGAATCAGAAAAAACAACCTTTGAATTTGGCATTACATTTATGGAGAACACACAAAGCTACTCCGTACAAAACATAAAAGAAAAGGTAAGTAGCAACAATTCATTTTTCAAACCAACCGTTGATATAAAAGATGCCACTATACTATTAGTAGAAGACAACTTTAGCAATCAACAAATAATTATTCTATACATTAAAAACCTGGTTAAAAAAATTGAAGTAGCCTATAACGGGAAAGAAGCATTGGATAAGTTTGGTAAAACTAAATACGATTTAATTTTGATGGATGTTCAAATGCCCATTATGGACGGGCATAAAGCCACCCAAAAAATTAGGGAAATTGAAAAGAGCACCAATACACATATCCCTATCATAGCCATTACAGCCAATGCCTTCCCAGAGGATAAAGAACGATGCATAGCCAGCGGTATGGATAATTACATCAGCAAACCCTTTCATCCCGAGGATTTGATTAATAAAATAAAACAACATCTAAGCTAAAGCAAGGGGTTAGAAACAACTGCAAGTCCATTTTTACCGTCGATTTTAATGATAGCAGGCTTCTGGAAACGCACATGTTTGATCCATTCATCTTCATATACTGCGGTCTGTTTCATTAAGCATTCTTCGTTGTAATAAGCACTAACATCTTGTGTGTTTACAGTTAAGTAGCCCACTCGCAACGATGTGAGATTCTGAAAAAAATGTGTACCCTGACTTGGTTCTACACTAAAGCCATGCAATGCAGTTTCCACAATAAGGCGAGCACCTGATATTTGGGGCCATTTGATGGGAATACCCAGCCACGGATCCTGCGAACCCCATCTGCCCGGCCCTATTAAAATATAATTATTACCATCCGCCACTAGTTTATCGTTTAATTTTTCAATAATAGGCACCATCTTTACCATATTACTGGCTGCAAAACCCTGGGACTTAACAAAAACAACATCGCAAATATCATCTATAATTCCATTACCCAATGCCGTTTTTGAATAGATAAGCTGTTGTGTGGGCTCTAAAGCTTCCAAGTCTTCCCTGAAAATTTCTTCGGACTCCACAATAGGTCTAATCTGCAATGGATAAAATATAGGTTTCCCGTTGGGATTTTGAAGATCTACTGCAAACTCAATTTCTACTGGCTGATTCATTTCACTTTGCCCCAACTTTAATAATTTTTGCAGAACCTTAGCCAGCGGAAATGCATCATGTTTTAAAATATTGGCAAATGTAACCAAGGGAATTCCCGGTCTGTTTACGCCATCTCGTATAATATTATTTTCGTGGTCATAAACCGAACCCAACCACCTCAACGAACCGTCATCCATGGCAGTTTTAATATCCAGATGCTGTAAATTTATGGCATCATCCACTGTAGGTTTGAACGTTGTGTTATCCATGTCGAGTGCAAAAAATTTCTTTTGTGTATCCTTAATCGCAAACTCAGTATTGGAGAGCTGTAAGTTTTTTTTTGGATGACTGGGTGAAAAACGCAAAGAAACGCCTCCTTCTACAATCTGTTTGCCCAAACCCAGTGCTACGTTGACTATTCCTTCTTCTACCTTTTCAGGAGGGATGGGATAATAATTAATGGATTTCGCCACACCCGAAACTGTGGGGTAAAATCTATTGCCATGTTGCTGTCCCACAACCTCCTGCAAAACTATTCCCATGCGCTCTTCGTCAATAATATTCATGGTAGCTTGCATATATGCCTTACTCGATTTAAAATACACCGAGGCATACACACATTTAATAGCTTCTGCAATTTGTTTCATCACCACCTCCACTTCATCGGTATTAGAAACCATATACGTTGAATAAATACCGGCAAAAGGCTGATAGTGACTATCTTCCAACACGCTTGACGAACGGATGGCGATGGGTTTATCAACTACTGAAATAAATTTTCGTAAATAAAGATGCGATTTGGGTGGTAAACTGGCCTCGACAAAATGCGCCAGTATTTCCTCATCCGGCAAATCCGAAAGTGCTATTGGATATAGGTTATTTGATTCCATAAAGAGCTCAAAAATATCCGTGGCAATAACTACAGTTCGAGGTATGGTAATTTCCAGCTCATCGAAGTGTAGTGACGCGGAATTTTTATCAATTAGCGTACTTAAAAAAGCCAAACCTCGCGCTTTGCCTCCAATAGAACCCTCCCCAATTCGGGCAAACTTTACATATTTATCGTAGTTCAAGGGCTCAAAAACAGCAATAATTCCTCTATTTTTTGATATGCGAAAATTTACAATAGTATCGTGTAAAAAATTTTTTGTGGCATCAAGCGATTCAAAATCATCAATTCTTAAATTCTTTATTACTTCGGCTATCGAAAACAAAGCTCTGGCTTTTAGCCATTTACTCACGTGGTCGCGTTGAAAATGATACCTGAGCGACGAATCAGGCAATACCAAGAGCTTTTCTTGCAGTTGTTTTAAATTGCTTACCCTACCCACTTCCTCGTGATTTTCGGGATCAATAAAAACAAAATCGCCAAAAGCGAGATATACCTTTAAAAAATGCTTTAACTCCTGCAATAAACTCTTTGAATATTTATGCAAGAAACCCACCTTTATTTTTTTGGCCACATCGGCAACCGACAAATCGGACGATTGTAATAAAAAGGGCATATACGGGTCGTTCTCTTTAACCATCTCAGCCAATTCAATACCTGCATTACTATATTTACGATTATTTTTGGCAAAAGAAACATCGGATATTACACCCAATAAATTGGATCTATATTTTTCATAAATATCAACAGCTTCCTCGTAATTCCGCGCCAACAATATTTTAGGTCGCCCTCTCATGCGCATCATCTTTTGATGCTCGTTGAGTGCCTCGCTCATAAACTTTTTTGATTGATTAAATACAATACGATAAATAGTGGGCAGATAACTTGAATAATAACGAATTGAATCTTCAACCAATAGAATGCACTGCACGCCTACCTCAAGAATATCGTACTTTGCATTCATTTCATCCTCTATTAACTTAATAATAGCCACCAAAATATCGGCATTTCCAAGCCAACAAAACACGTAATGGATGGCGCTCGTATCCTCATTACTCAACTTTATACTTACTTCGCGCGAAAAGGGCGTTAGCATCACAAAAGGAATATCGGGATGGAGTTCCTTAATATTTTTTGATAAGCTGAAGGGGTTCATACCACCCACACTAAGCATCGAGATTATTAAATCAACGGGTTCATTCCGCATAACTTCCATCGCCTCCTCTGCCGTTGTAATCTGAATAAACCGAGGAGGGTAACGCAAGTTCAAGGATACGTATTCGTTAAATATTTGCTCTTCTATACGTCCGTCTTCTTCTAATAAAAAAGCATCATAACTACTCGAAATCAATAAAACCGATTGAATACGCTTTTGCATTAGCTTATTAAACTCGGTATCGATAAAGGCGTTTGAAAAATCCATGCGCTTATTGTTTTTGTATTCTCTAATTATTTGGCTCGTCACGAGTAAAGGTAAGCAAAATACAAAGTCGTTAGATATTAGACGTTAGATAATAGATGATGGACATAAAATGATTGATAATAATTTATAGATAATGGGGGTTAGATAATCTGCTTCATGGAGGACCAAGACATTAGACGTATTTACAAAAGCCATGTTAATAAAGCAGCAAAACACATCTTAAAAAAAGTGCTGATATTTAAACACATACAAAAACATAAGAGCGTATTGAAACTTTTGGGCATAAAAAAAGGGAAACCATAACGATTCCCCCTTTTTTAAAATTAGTATTGTTAGATTATTAACGCACTACTTTTTGACGCGCCGAATAGTTTATCTTAAGTGCTTGCGCTTTACGCAAAGCTTGCTTAATATCGGTTATAATTCCCATTGGGGTATCATAGTCGGCCTTAATAGAGGTGGTCATCTTAGGACGATCATTCTCTTTCATTGCCTCACGTTCCTGTGCGATATAACTTTGGATATCCCCCACTGTAGCAAACACATCATTAAGCTGAATACGTGGTTCAGTACCATACATTTTTTGATACTGCTTTGTTGGTACACCTACATAAATATAGGTAACCAAGCTCTTTTTTTCCAATTTGGCCAATTCAGTAGCTTCAGGAGCCTGAATACTAACCTTCATGGTTACTTCCTTCATGGTTGTTGATACCATAAAGAAGAACAAGAGCATAAACACGATGTCAGGCAAAGATGCTGTGTTAATAGCCGGTTGGTTTCCACTTTTCTTCTTTCTAAACTTTGCCATAGCTATAGTTTTTTCCCAATATTTTTAGGCTCTGCCTCCGAAATTCTTTGGGGATAAATTGTACGAATAGCCTTTTTTTGATCATCATCCAGCTGTTCGTAATCTTTATTCCACTTTTTTCGAGCCAATTCATTTCGCAGTTCCGTATATGCCCTTTGTAGTTCATTTTGAACCATCAAGTATTGGGCATATTGCGTTCCGTTGTCATTCTGTAAAGAAATTACGCCTTTTGAAACATCGTAAAGACCGAAAAAATCGATCTCTTCTTGTTTAAACTCTGGCAGCTTTTCGGCCCTAGTGGGATTCAAAATAAATTCTTTAGCAGCATCCTTGAGTTCTTCTACGTTCATAAGTTCACCCTTCACCAGCAATTGATTTTTACTATTAATAAGAATCGTAAAAACATTTCTGTCTTTTATTGGTGGTGGTGGCGGCTCATTTTCAGGCATTGGCGGCGGCAATTGCGTCATCAAACCGGAGTCCG